>JAOUEG010000242.1 GCA_029858845.1 Chloroflexota bacterium
CATGGGTCCAAGTCTGACATGTTGCGCGGATCGCGCCCGTGATGGATGCCGATGTCAGCCACCGCCCGCGGGTCGTCTTCCGGAATGACCTCGAGGTCGTTCTCCCGACCGGAGAGGATGTTCACTTTGGACCGGTGTCGACGGCCGGATAGCCCTTGCCCCCCCGAGCGACCCGGTGGGAGGATTCACCCGTGACCAGGCTCCCAGCAAGGAGGTTGACGTGGCCACTCAGACGCTGGCGAAGCCGTGTACGGCTGTGAGGCGCGATGATCTCGTGCCTGTCTGCCCGTACTGCGAGACCGAGCTTCCCGAGATCTATCTGCGCAAGCCGCAGGGACCTTTCGGGATGGGGAGAGGGTTCGTCTTCTTCTGCCCGCACTGCCGGAAAGTGATGGGTTTCGCTGCTCAGTGGTATCCGTTCCCTCTGGGCTGATGGCATCAGCGGGGGCGCTCCAGCCTGTTGACGCCGCCGGTCACCTGGGGACCGCTTCTCCTCCAAGGGTGGTTATCGCCCCATGCTGCAGTGCCCTGCGCCTGCACCTCGTGCCCTGAACTGTCTGGCACGTCGGGCCCCCCGGCCCGACGTCGGCGCCCCGCACCAGGAGCGCGCTCAGGCCGCCTCGACGAAGCGCCCAAGGACGAAGTCCCACCCCGTGTCGTAGCCGGACGCCAGCTTGGCGGCCTCGGTGCCGCGCGCCTCCCACCCGGTGTGCACGAGGTCCACCCGTGTCCCGCCGTCCGGGGTCGGGGAGAAGGTGACGTCGATCTGGGTGGCGAGCGCCGGCTCGTTGCCCGGGTGCCAGCTGGTGGCAAACCGCTCGCCGGGGGACCAGGCGCTCACCACACCCCACTCCGACGTCCGCCCGTCGTCGGTCGTCTCGTAGATCCGGCCGCCGATTCGTGGCTCGACCACGACCCCGGTCGCCTCGGTCTCGTACACGGAGTGGGTCGCCAGCGGCCACCACGTCGCCATCCGTTCTGTGAACAGGCGGAACGCGTCCGCCGGGGCCAGGGGCACGGTCATCGACTTGCGGACCGTCAACCCGGAATCAACTGCCTTCGCCATCGCTGCTCTCCTTGATCTGCATGCCGCTTTCGCGGCTGCTCGCGTGCTCCTCGGCCGCCACGCGGAACCCGTCCATCGCTCGCGACCAGAACCGATCCCAGTACTCGCGCAGAGCCACGACGCCCGCCGGGTCCACCGCGTAGACGCGGCGCGTCCCCACCTGGCGATCGGAGACCAGCCCCGCGTCCTTGAGGACCCGGAGGTGCTGGCTCACCGCCGGGCGGCTGACCGGCATTCCGTCGGCCAGGGCCCCGACCGACGCGGGGCCCTCCGCGAGCCGGTCGAAGATCCGGCGTCGCGTCGGGTCGCCCAGGGCGTCCATGGCCTCTGCGTAAGTCTTCACTTACCGTAAGCTATCGCTTACACACGGGGATTGTCAAGCGCCCGCCAGGGGAGGCCTCGGAGTTGGCGCCCCCGGACGGTCACTGGGGAACGGCGGTGGAATGCGACCCGCTGGCGTGGTATGTCGGGGAGGCCGCCCTAAGACGCGTCGAACACGAGGCAGAACTCCTTGTCTTCCGGGTCCGCCATTCGCCACCAGTGCGCCCCGTCGTTCAGGTCGCTGAAGGGTTGCTCATCACGCCTCCTGCCACCGAGCGACTCGATGCGTGAGACCGCGGCAGCCACTCGCGCCTCGCCACTCGACCCGCCGCCAAGCCGACCTCTAGGCCGCGGGCGGCGAGTCCCGCCCGACAGGTCTGTCAGCGCAGCAGCCAGGCGACCTGCTCGCCTGCCGCCCTGGATCCGCTGATGCCGACGACACCGGCCGGCCCGTCCGCGACGAGCCGCGGGCCGTAGTCGAACTGCGGCCGCTCGGCCTGTGGGAGCTGCGTCCAGGCGACGCCGTCGTCGCTCACCCAGGTCTCGTGCCTCGCCCCGCCCCCTTCCCTGCTCTCGGCGCCGACGGCGACATAGCCGCGATCCGAGAGGACGAGGTCCGTCACGGCGGTCACGCTCACCGTGTCCTCGGGGTCCTCCGCGACGGCGGGCGGTCCGACCGGGAGCTTCTGCGACTTCCAGCTGGTGCCGTCGGAGGACGACCAGATCGTCGGTGCGCCGGCGCGTCCCGCGTCGACGTCCCAGCCATTCCGACCGGCGAGCACCCAAGTGCTGCGGTCGCCCGCCGGGGCCGTCCCCACGAACACCTCGGCGCCCCGGCCCGGGAAGCCGTCGAGCACGCTCCACGATGCTCCGTCGGAAGTCGTCGCGAGCGTCGTGTCGGGCTGCCAGCCACTTGCCGCGAGGAGATAGCGCCCGGACGCGCTCTCGACGCCCACGGGAGCGCGGTCGTAGCCCTCCCAGCCGGCCGGGGACACCTGCACGGTGGCCGCCCAAGACATGCCGTCGGCGGAGTGCCACAGCATCTTGCCTCCCAGGCTCTCGCCGGACCAGTCGGAGAGTGCCGCCGCCCAGCCGCCCTCCGCGAGCGGCCATGCCGCGACGAACTCGCTCAGCTCACCCTTCCCGTGCCCCGTGTAGGCCCGGCGCCAGGCGACACCGTCGTCCGAGATCCAGGCGATGGGCGAGATCGAGCAGTCAGGCCCGCCGCCCGTGCTGCCGGGTTCGGTCAGGCCGCACGGCGTATGGCTGTAGCCGCCGACGACGAGCAGCTCGCGCCCGTTGGTCGCGATCACCCGGCCGAGCAGGCCGTTGGCATCGGTCGCTTCCGAGCGGTCGCCCTCAAACGGGAGCTTCACGTTCTTCCAGGACGCGCCGTCAGCCGAAAACCAGACGCTACCGGTGGACCCTTCGAGGGCGACGTAGCCCTCGTCGAACCCGACGACGCCGTTGACGCGAGCGGCCGGGATGACCCCCAGGCGGTGCCACGCCAGCGTGTCGGCTGAGCCCGTCCAGGGCGACGACGACGGGCCGGGAGACCTCGGCGAGGGTGCCTGCGTCGGTGGGACCAGCGTGGGCGCAGTCGGCGACGCGGTCGGAACTGCTGTTGACGAAGTCGGGACCGGGGTTGTCGAGGCTACCGGCGCAGCGCAACCCGCCACGACAACCACCAGCATGGCCAGCGCCCCAAGAGCTCCCGGCATGACCCACCTCTCCCAGTTGCGGACGTTGATGAGACGTGCAACACGAGCAGGCGTGACGGCGCGCCGGCCGCGAGCCGGGGTCCTCTCATCGGAGGAAGGATCTCTGTACCCGAGATGGCTGCCGGGGAGTTCCGGCGGCTGGCCCACCGCGCCGTCGACATCGTCGCCGACGATCTGGTCGGGACCCAGGGCGACCCCTCGGAGACGGCCCGCAGGCCGGCCACGCGCGAGTACCGTGAGCGGGCGATGGTCGCGCCACTTCCCGTGGACGCGCGCGAGGGGGATCCTAGCCTCGACGCCTTCGTCGCCGACGTCCTCCCCTACCCCATGGGCAACGACAGCCCCCGCTTCTTCGCATGAGCCAACTCGCCGCCGGCCACGATGGGCGTGATCGACGACCTCGCGTTCGCTGTTCCTGAACGGGAGGCACCGGGGAAGCGACCCCTTCGGCTACAGGAGCGCTCGCGCCGAGCGGAGCCTGTCCAGCTCCTCGTCGAGCGGGTCCAGGCGACTGGCCGGACGGTCGAGCCCGAGTCCATCGAGTGGACGCCACCGGCCAGGCCCTTCTTCAAGGAAACTGCGTTGCTAAAGCGCCCCCGGACGGATTCGAACCGCCGACGCAAGAGG
>JAOUEG010000243.1 GCA_029858845.1 Chloroflexota bacterium
CGATCGTGGTGCGATCACGCAGGCGGAGTACGACCGCAAGAAGGCGGAGATCCTGGCTCGCCTCTAGCGCCCTGATCGGGCGATGCCATCCCGGCGGGTCGGCGCCGGGTCGCTCGGGGTCGTCGATCGCGCTCGATGACGTCGGGCGCGCATCGCGACGACCGTGGCGCGGCGGAGTGGCCGCGGTCGGGCCGCGCCGGCCCGGCTACCATACGCGGGACCCCGTACGAGGTGCTGTTTGAATCTGGAAACGCTTCTGCCCGTCGCGATCGCGGTGGCGATCATGCTGCTCGTGGGATTCCCGGTGCACGAGTTCTCCCACGCACTCGCGGCGTATCGTCTCGGAGACGGGACGGCGAAGCTGTTCGGGCGGCTCACGCTCAACCCGATCGCGCATTTCGACCCGCTGGGCGGGATCCTGCTCGCCCTGACGTTCCTCGGATCCGGGGGCAACTTCGGGTTCGGGTGGGCGAAGCCGACCCCCGTGAACACGGCCAATCTCGAGGGCGGCCATCGGGGCGAGGCTCTGGTGGCGGCGGCCGGGCCGATCTCGAACCTCGTGATGGCCGCGATGGTGGCGCTGCCGCTGCGCTACCTGATCGCGACCCCGGAGCTGGCCGCCCAGATCCCGGACATCGTCCTGCGGACGATGGTCATCTTCATCCAGATCAACCTGATCCTGATGATCTTCAACCTGTTCCCGATCCCGCCGCTGGACGGATCCAAGGTTCTCTTCGCGTTCATGCCGCCACGGCTGGCCTGGCAGTGGCGGCCCATCCTGGAGCAGTACGGCTTCATCATCCTGCTCGTGGTCTTCTTCCTGCCGCCCGGCGGCTCCATCGGCGTCCGCATCCTCGGTCCGATCCTTGATGGACTCTTCAGCCTCCTGGTGGGCGTCTAAGGTCCGCCAGTTCCGGTCGCACCTCGGGGCGCAGGTCGCTCCGGAGGAGCGAGCGGAGCTGGCCGGCTGGCTGACCCCCGCCCAGGAAGACCTGTTCGACGGGATGCATGTTGCCGATCGCCGCCACGGCCTCGACGTCGTCGCGACGCTGCGGGCGGCTGGCGTGGTCGATCCCGAGGTCCTGCTGGCGGGACTGCTGCACGACGCCGGCAAGGGACGGACCGGTGTCTGGCCACGGGTGGCTTATTCGCTCGGCCAGGCCTACGGTCGATGGATCTGGAGCGTGGCCGGCATGCTGCCTGGATTCGGTCCGGCGATGCGACGGCTTCGGGATCACGCGGAGTTGTCCGCGGTCCTGGCCGCGCAGGCCGGTTGTCCGTCACGCACCATCGAGCTCATCCGGCATCAGGAAGCCCCGGTGGACCCCGTACACGGCATGCTGCTCCTTCAGGCGGACGAGGCGAATTGACGATGGATGATCGACACGGCCCTCCGGGGGTCCCGGTCATGGCGGTGGCCGGCACGGCCGTCCCGGCGCTAGCCGCAGTCCCGTCTGCGCCGGCCGTGCGCTTCGGCGACGGTCGGCGACCGGAGACGGCCACGCAGGTGCAGGTGGCAGCCTTCGACGGCCCGCTGGCCCTCCTGCTCGCGCTGATCGAAGGTCGCCAGCTGGACGTCCTGACGGTCCCGTTGGGCGGTCTCGCGGACGCCTACCTGGACGCCCTGGCCACGCTCGAGTCGGACCGGCTCGGGAACGTGAGCGCCTTCGTCGCCGTCGCGTCGCAACTGATCCTCATCAAGAGTCGCGCGATGCTGCCCCGTCGGGCCGTGACGGACGAGGCCGCCCCTGACGGCGAGGAGGCTCCCGATCCCGAGGCGGAACTGCGGGCACGCCTCATCCTCTATCGGGCCCATCGAGATGCCGGCCGGCGGCTCGCGGATGGAGCGCTGGCGCAGATCGGACTGTTCCGCCGCGAAGCCTCGGCCGCACGCGCGTCCGGCATGCTCGGTGCGCGTCCCATCGATGCGGCACCGATGGACCCGCGGCGCCTGGCCGCCGCCCTCGCCCACCTGGCGGCCATCGCCCCGCCGCCGCCGATCCCCCCGGAGGTCGTCCCGCGCCTGATCACGATGACCGAGCGGGCCGCGATCATCCGGGCGGCCCTGCGCGACGCACCGACCGTCGTCCTCCAGGACCTGCTGTCCGGTGTGCGCGACCGGGTCGTGATCGCGATCACGTTCCTGGCCATGCTCGAGCTGATGAAGCGTCGCGAGATCGTCGTGGAGCAGGGTGCCCCATGGGGCCCGATCGTCGCCCGGCGGACCACCGCCGAGGAACGAGCCGCGGCGGGGCTCGCCGATGCGGTCGTCGAGGACGCGCCCCTGGATGAATCGCTGGAGTCGTTCGCATGACGGACACGGAACCCGGGCTGGGCGGCGGCCTTGGCGACTCGGCCTCGAGCGAGAGCCTGGGCGAGAGCCTCGGCGGGACCGGAGGATCCGCGGGCGCTTCGCGACCCGACGATCCGGGAGCGCCCGGGGAGGACGAGCGTCCCGCGATCGAGCTGACCGAGCAGGCGCTCGAGGCGCTGCTGTTCGTCGCCGAGCGGCCGCTCAGCCGGCGTGAGATCGCGCAGCTCGCGGGAACCGACCGTGCCTCGGTGGACGCGCGTCTCGGAGACCTCGAGATGTCGCTCCGGGGTCGAGGGATCCGGCTCGTGATCGACGGTGATCGAGTCGAACTCGCCACGGCTCCCGAGGGCGGCGCGCTGGTGGCGCGGTATGTCGGTGCCGATGCCGTAAGGCTGTCACCTGCCAGCCTGGAGACGCTCGCGATCGTCGCCTATCGGCAGCCGGTGACCAAGGCCGCCATCGAGCGCATCCGCGGCGTGGATTCGGACTACACGGTGCGTACCCTGCTGCATCGTCGCCTGCTCGTCGAGCTCGGGCGGTCCGAGGCGCCCGGCCGCCCGTTCCTGTACGGCACCGGGTTCGAGTTCCTGGAACGCTTCGGCCTGACGAGCCTGGACGAGCTCCCGCCGCTGGACCTGGACGTTGCCGTCCGCCTGGCCGAGGAGGGAGGAGAGGGCGTCCAGCTGCCGTTGACGGCGGACGCTCCATCGCCGGGAGTGGCAGAGGGATCGGCGGAGCCATCAGGAGCGCCACGGAGGGAGCCGCCCGCTGAAGCATCCGGCGAGGAGCTCGGCGACGAGGCCGGATCCGGATCGGACGTGTCGTGAGCGCCGAGCGACTGCAGAAGGTCCTTGCCGCCGCCGGGATCGCATCGCGCCGGGGAGCGGAGGCGATGATCTCGGCCGGCCGGGTGACGGTGGACGGCAAGCGCGCGTCGCTGGGCATGCAGGTCGATCCAGGGAAGGCGATCATCGCGGTGGACGGACGGGTCATCGGCGCGGCCGCGGCCCAGGCCTATCTCGTCCTGCACAAGCCATCGGGCGTGACCTCCACCACCCGTGACCGGCACGCCGCCGCGACCGTTCTTGATCTCGTGCCGACGGCTCTCGTCCCGGATGGTGCGCGGCTCTACCCGGTCGGTCGCCTGGACCAGGATTCCGAGGGCATGCTCCTGCTCACCAACGATGGCGCCTGGGCGGACCGGGTCCTGCATCCACGCCACGGCGTGGAGCGGGAATACGCAGTGGGCCTCGCACGGCCGTTGGATGCCGACCAGGTCGATCGCCTGCGCGACGGCATCGCCCTCGACGAGGGTCTTGCCCAGGTCGGCGGGCTCCGATCGATGACCGCCGTGGAGACGGAACGATTGAGCGATCTCCTCCGCCCGCCGCCGCCGGACCTCCTCTGGTACCGG
>JAOUEG010000020.1 GCA_029858845.1 Chloroflexota bacterium
CTGAATCCCTCCGCCACGAGCGCTTCGACCAGCGTCTCGCGCAACGTCGGTTCGTCTTCGACGACGAGGATCGTTCGTGCCATGTCCATACCAGCATAGGCATCCCGGTTAACGGCCTGTTACGGGAGATCAAGCAGGACCGGTTCGGCGCCCCGACGCGGCCGGCCACGGCGATCAGGAAGGCGCCAGGACCTCCACGGCATGGTCGAGTCGCGCGAGCACGCGGTCGCGACCCAGCGCGACGAGCGTGTCGAACAGCGGTGGGGTCGCCGTGCGCCCGGTGACGGCCACCCGGATGGCCATGAACAGGTCACCGGCCTTCCAGCCACGCGCCTCGGCCAGCGCGCGCAGTGGCGGTTCCATCTCATCGGCCTCGAACACGACGTCACGCACGTCGGCGATCACCTCGCGGGCGGCCTCCAGCCCCGCGAGGGTCGTGGCGTGGTCCCAGCGCTTGGGGATGAGCATCGCCGTATCCACGTCCAGCTCGGCGACCCACAGGAACCCGACCAGGTCCCCGATCGCCCCGAGGGTCGGCAGTCGCTCCTGGATCACGGGGAGCAGCGACCGCAATTCGTCGTCGGACGGCATCCATTCGATCCGGCCGGCGACCAGATCGGCCTCGATGAACGGTCGCAGGCGATCGATCAGCTCGTCCGCGGACAGGCGGCGGATCCACTGCCCGTTGATCCACTCCAGTCGCTCGCGGTCGAAGATCGCTCCACCCTTGTGGACCTGCGAGAGGTCGAACCGTTCGGTGATCTCGGGCAGGGACAGGATCTCCTCTTCGGTCCCGGTGGCCCAACCCAGGAGCGCCAGGTAGTTGACCAGCGCCTCACGCACGAACCCCTGCGCGATGTAGTCGTCGATCGCCGTCTGGCTCTTGCGCTTGCTCATCTTGCTGCGGTCCGGGTTGAGGATCAGCGGCAGGTGCGCGAAGCGCGGTACCGCATGGCCCAGGGCCTGGAACAGCAGGATGTGCTTGGGCGTGTTGGAGAGATGGTCCTCGCCCCGGATGACGTGGGTGATCTCCATCGCCGCGTCGTCGACGACGACGGTAAAGTGGTAGAGCGGCGTGCCGTCCGCTCGTACGATCACGAAATCACCGCCGAGGTTGGCGACGTCGATCTCGACGCGGCCGCGAACGATGTCATCGAACGCCACGACGCCTTCGCCGACCCGGAACCGGAGAGCGCCGCGCCGCCCGTCGCGTTCGCGGGTACGCCGTTCCTCGGGGGTCAGGGCCGCGCAGCGGCCCACGTACCGAGGCGGCAGGCGCTCAGCCTCCCGGGACGCGCGATCGGCCTCGAGCTCGGCGCTCGTGCAGTAACACGGATAGGCGAGATCGTCGGCCAACAACCGCTGCGCCGCGGCGGCGTAGGACGGCAGCCGCTCCATCTGGCGATAGGGTGCGTGAGGCCCGCGGGCGGGTTCCCCGGCCACCTCGGGGCCCTCGTCCCATTCGAGGCCGAGCCAGTGCAGCCCGTCGAGGATGTCCTTCTCGAACTCCAGCGTGCTGCGTGCCACGTCCGTGTCCTCGAGCCGCAGGATGAACGTCCCGCCGACGTGCCTGGCGTGGAGGTAGTTGAAGAGCGCCGTCCGCGCGGTCCCGATGTGGAGAGGCCCAGTGGGGCTCGGGGCGATGCGGACGCGGTGGTGGGCCATCCGGGAAGGCTACCAGTCGGGCGACCGGTTGCGCCGAGCCTCGATCAGGACCCCGGAGCCGTCCCCGCGGGGATGCGGTGGAACAGATCCGGATCGGCGTCCCCGCGGAGCACCCGCACGAGCGACGCCGGGCGAAGACCGAGCGTGGCGCGCCCGATCGGGCCCTCGAGAGTGAGGGAATCGAGCGATTCGGAGCGCGCCAGGATCGTGATCGGGGCGCCGGGCCAAAGGGCGCGGGCCTCGAGGTAGGACAGCAGCCCGGCGTCCTCCTCGGCCTCCTCGGTGATGCGGTAGACGGTCGCCCGCGAGCCGGCTTCCATCTCGCTCAAAGGGACGCCGGGCGGTCGGCGCTTCGCGGTCGCGAGATCGATCGGATTGCCATGCGGGCAGATCTCGGGATGGCCCAGCATCTCATCCAGGCGCGCTTCGACCCGAGGCGAGATGGCGCCCTGCAGGCGCATCGCCTCCTCGTCCGACTCCGCCCAGCCCAATCCGACGACACTCGTCAGCAGCCACTCGATGAGGGCGTGGCGCCGGAAGATCGCATCGGCAGCGGCGCGCCCGGCGGACGTGAGCCGCAGCTCGCGCCCATCGGCGTGCTCCACGAGCCCATCGGCGGTCAAGCGCCGGAACATCTCGCTGGCCGCCTGGGTCGTGACGCCGAGCTGGCGCGCGACGCTGGCGGCCGTCACCTTGGTGGCATCGCCCGTGCCGGAAGCGACGCGCAAGGCCAGGAGGTATTCCTGGGCGGCTGAGGACAGGTCGCGCGGATCGTGGCGGCGTGGCATGGGCTCAGGATACGGGACGGGCCGCTCCGCGATCCGAGCGGAGCAGCCCCCAGGCCAGGCCGGCGACCCAGGCGGCGACGGACACGAGCCCGAGGACCGGGAGGCCGCCGATGGTGATGCCGTCGACTCCCGGGGCCGCCGAGATGAGCGCGACCGGGATCGCCACGGCGAGCGCGGCCAGCGCGGCCGTCCCGGCGATCGTGGCGACACGCGGCAGTACGAGCAGCAACGCCAGCGCGCCGACCAGCGCAAGCCACACGACGCTGCCGGTGGTGTCGTCGCATGCCGCGGAGAAGCGTCCGCATCCCGAGACCTCGCCCCCGAGCCAGCCGATGGCGAGGCCGATCGGGACCCAGCCCAGCACGGCCCGACCGACGCGCCCGGCGAGGCGCGGTTCTCGGCCCTCGAGCCAGTCCCAACCTCCGGAGTCCGACGCCGGGGCCCCCGAAGCGGCCTCGCCGCCCGCCGCGCGAGCGCTGTCAGGAGCCGGATCGGGGGCCGGCTGCTCGGATGCCGGCTGCTCGGATGCCGGGGTCCCCGCCGTCGCCTCCCACCACGAACCCGTGGTGTGCGTTGGCGGCGGGTTCGCCGGTCGGGGGGACGACGCCGCCGACGCGGCCGTCGCGTCATCTACGTCGAGGCCATCCGACCCGACGGTGTCTCCGGGCCCTGCCGCGGACGAGCCCGCCGGGGTCCCCTGCGCCGCCGCCGCCGCCCGCCTGGCGCGTGCCTGGTACTCCGGGCCGTGCTTGCGGGGATCGGCATATTCCTTCGGATTCAGGGTCCAGTACGTCCCGGTCGTCGTTCCATACCAGGAGGCGCCGCCCCAGTCAGGCTCGAAGGGCTCCACGTCTGCGCCGTCGTACGTGGTGGAACCGGGCGTCGCCTTGTTCGGATCGCGCGAGACCCCGCCCGGCGGCGACCCCGGGCGACCTCCGTTCGGCCCCTGTCCTCCGCTCGCAGATCCAGGCCGCCGGGGCTCACCGGTCGGCGCTCGCCGCGCTCGGCCCCCGTAGGCCCGCCGCGTCGCGTCGGCTCGCGCCGGGTCCGCATCCCATGGTCGCCGCGTCGAGGCCTTCGGGCGACCCATGGCGTTCGCGCTGCCAGGCCCGACGATCTGGTCGTAGGCCGCCTGGATCGCCAGGAATCGGGGCAGTGCAGCTTCGCCGGCGGCGTCCGGGTGATTGACCTTGGCCAGCCTCCGATACGCCTTCCTGACCTCGGCGAGCGAGGCGCCACGACTGAGGCCGAGCGTGCGGTAGGGATCGGCGTCAGGTGCCATGGGCACGTTGCAGCTCCAGTGATGATCCGGTCAGGACTCGTGGTGACCGATCCGTGCGACCGTCAACTGATCAGCTCGCCAACGGGAGCGAGCTCGAAATCGGCGACGGATTCCGCCCCGATCCGTCCGTGCGGGTCGAGGCTCTGTGGCCGGTGATACCGAGCGAGCACACGGATCGCCTGGTCGTCGAGAACGCCTGCCTGCCGCAGCGTCTCGACGGAGGCGGCCCATGAACCGCGCTCGTACCCACCCCCATCTTCGATCTTGAGGGCCATCCCGGATGCCGCGGTGCCGCTGCCGACCTGACGCGGACCGGGCAGGATGGCGATCGCCCGGAGCGCTTCCATGCCGGCCTTGCTCACAAGCCGGGCAGGCGCCGCCTTCATGAGCGATGTATCCAGCCGGTCGTGACGGCCCCCGATCATCTCCGGGCTGCCGAGCATCGCATCACGGATGATCGTGAGCGCCGGTGCGAGTGCCTGGCGAGGGTCCTTGGCGCCGAGGGCGATCGGGTCGGCCAACATGGCATACGCCCGTGCGATCTCGCGAAGCCGGAACGCGTACGTTTCCACGCCACAGCCGTCGAGCGCCGTCCGGAGCTGCTCGGGCTTGGTGCCGAAGGCCCGTGCGACCGCCGAGCGATAGGCCACCTGCGACGGATGCTGAGGCTGCCAATAGGTCTCGAGATCCCAGCCCTTGAGCCGGGACAGCAGCAGCGACACTGCGTGCTGCCCGGAGCACATGTGCCGGATCGGACTTGCTTTCTCGCCATCGCGCGCCAGGCGCGCCGCGGTCAGCGCGTCAAGCGGCATCCCTTCGTTGCCGCAGGCGAGGAGGCCCTGACTGACGCCCGCCCGGCGGAAGATGGCCTGGATCGTGCGGACGTGGATGTCCTCGCCCGAGTGGGAGCTCGTCATGATCGCGATCTCCGCCGGCTCCAGGTCGAACGCCCCGATCCCGCCCGCCTCGATCAGCGCGACCACGCCGAACGGCTTGACCGTCGAGCGCAGGGCGACGATCCGATCCGGATCGCCGAGCTGACGGATGAGGTTGCCGTCGAGGTCAGCCTCGACGATGTCGCCGCGATGGACGCTTTCGACGATGCCGTTCCGGATCTGGCGAACGAGGATCGGGGTCTCCGTGCGGGCCCGGGTCCGCGTCGACGCACGGGGAATCTTCGGTGCCGTAGGCGTCGCGCGTCCGGGAGTGTCGGTCACATCTCGGAGGATACCCCCGGGAGCCCCGGCCCAGCGAGACTCGGGCGCGGGCGTGCCGAGCGGAGCTAGCCAGGAGGCTCGATCTCGCCGCCGGCATCGGACACGGCCTCCTCCGCGGTCGGTCGGGCGATCTCGTCGCGCGCCCCACAGCCGCGATAGCAGCGCGTCGCCGTCTCGGTGTTGACGGAGCGGCACACCGAACAGACCCAGTCCCCGATCGGCATATCGGTCCGTGCATCGAGGATGCGCCGGCTCGCGGCGTCTCGCGCCCCCGGCAGCATGGCCCCCACCTCCGACGACACGGCGAGTCCGAAACGCAGCACCACGAGCCCGATCGCGATCACGACGACCGCGACGATGACCGCGCCGATCCAGTCGATCGAGGCGAGGTACTCGACGAACATCCTGTCCACGGTTCGGCTCCACGCGGTGGGCCCGATGCTACTCCCGACCGTCCCGCGCGCGGGGACGCCGGATCCGCAGTGGCGTGGCGCTAGACGTCGTGCTCGGCGACGACCCTGCCGGTCCGAACCGCTTCGACGAGAGCCGCATGATCCCGTTCGGTCTGATCGGCATATGTCACCGCGAACCGGGCCACCGCATCGTCGAAGATGTCGGACTTGCCGAGATAGCCGGAGATCGTCGCGGCGTCGCCGGACCGCGCGTGAGCGAGGGCGAGAGCCCAGCCGCACACACCGCCGTACTCGATGAGGCCACCGGGGCGCACGTTGCCCGGCTCGAACGTGACCGAGCCCTTCATGTCACGAAGCTGGCGGACGTAGTAGTCAAGGACGCGTCCCCTCCGATCCGTCAGCCGGCCCGAGCCGAGGAAGATGTCCGGCGCCGGCTGGATCAGCCGCTGCCCCTGCACGACGCGGCGACCGTGGTACGCGAAGCGGCCGGGAGCGACGTAGGGCTCCAGCACGGAGGCCGCCGCCTCCTTGACCTGCAGGAACAGCACATCCCGATCGGTCTCCCCGCGCAGCAGCACGACATAGCAGCGTGTGCCGACGCTCCCGACGCCGACGACCTTGCGCACCGCATCGACCACCCTGTATCGATCGAGGAGGCGGCGCCGGTCGTTGGCGAGCGACGCGCGGTAGCCGTCCAGCCAGCGCTGCAGGACGACGGTGACGGACTGCCCGTCGGAGGTCTCCGGGCCCCGGTCACGGACGACCAGCGGCGGACTCTCGACGATCCGGAAGTCCCCATCGATCAGCTCGGTCGTCTTCTCCAGGACCTGGATGTTCGTCCGGGTCCTCGCCTTGGCGGCAATGGCCTCGGCACGCTTCCGGACGTCCGGGGATAGCACGGGCAGCAGCGCGGCCACGTCGATGTTCGCGTACCAGGTCTGGATGCCGCCCATCTCCGCATACTCGGCCAACCGCATCCTGTAGCTGCGTACGGCGGCTTTGGCGGCATCGACGGACCTTGACTCGCTGACGCCGCCCTCGCGCCCGGCGACGACGAAGCTCGCGGCGAGTCGCTTCACGTCCCATTCCCAGGGTCCGGGGAGGGTCTCATCGAAATCGTTCATGCCGAAGACGAGGTTCCGTTCCTGCGTCCCGAAGACGCCGAAGTTCATCAGGTGGGCGTCACCGCAGGCCTGGACCGAAACCCCGGTGGTCGGCGTGCCGGCCAGGTCGGCGCTCATGACCGCGGCCGAGCCGCGCAGGAAGGCGAACGGCGAGGCGACCATCCTGCCGTACCGGATCGGCACCAGGTCGGCGACGCGGTCCACGTTCTGGGCCTCGAGCAGGGCGACCGGGTCGGTTCGGTCACCGGACGGCGTCCAGTCCGCGTGCGACGCTCGGGGGACGACATCTCGGAGTTCTCGCCCCTTGGCGCGACGCTCCGCGGCCGTCACGGCGGCCTTCCGGGCGGCGGCGGAACGGGCCCGGACCACCTCCAAGCTCGACTCGCCGGAAACGACTGCGGTTGCCGTGGTGTCGGCCATCTCGTGTCCTCTCATGCCGTTCGCAGGTGCTGGCCCGGCCGGTGGGCCCGGGCGGCGCCCCGGCGTCACTCGCCGGAGCGGACGGATTGTGGCACGCAGCGCCTCGAGGCGCTGCAGATCGCGACGTCGCCGACGGCGACGTTGTCACTGGCTCCGCCAAGCGCGGCGGGCGGCTCAGTCCGAGTGGCCGGTCCCGAACTGGCGATCTCCAGCGTCCCCGAGGCCGGGCATGATGTAGCCCCGCGCGTTCAGGCCGCGGTCGAGCGCGGCACACAGGATCTCGACGTCCGGGTGGGCGGCCTGAACGGCGGCGACGCCCTCCGGGGCGGCGATCAGGTTGACGAGCTTGATCCGCACGGCACCCCAGCGCTTGAGGACGTCGATCGCCGCGGTCGCGCTGCCGCCGGTGGCGAGCATCGGATCGAGGATCAGGCAGAGGTCCACGGTCGCCGAGTCCGGGAGCTTGTTGTAGTACTCGACCGGACGAAGCGTGCGCTCGTCGCGGAATAGGCCCAGGTGCCAGACCTGGGCTGTCGGCATGAGCTCCAGCATCGCGTCCACCATGCCGAGGCCGGCGCGGAGGATAGGAATCAGGCCGATGCGCTCGCCGAGCTCGCTCGCCTCCATCGACTCCATCGGGGTCGTGATCGAGCGGGGCCGGACCCGGGCGTCGGCCAGCGCCTCATAGCCCAGGAGCCAGCTCAGCTCCCGAACGACCTCGCGGAACTTCTTCGGCTCGGTGTCCTCGTCGCGCAGGATGGCCAGCTTGTGGAGGACGGCAGGGTGGCTCGAGACGTGGAACCTGGCGTTCGGATTCGTCACGCCGCCATGCTAGCGCGCCGGGGCCCGGCCGGGGCGGCCGGGACGACGCAGCAAGACGGCCGGCCCGAGCCGGGCCGGCCGTCCGTGAGGTTCGCGGCGGGGACCACCGCGATGTGGGGCGGAGCTGACGGGCTCAGTTGCCGCCCGGCGTGACCTCCACCACGCCCTTGGTGAACGCCGCGCCATTGACGTCCAGGTCACCGAGCTGCGCCAGGGCCGCTTCGGCGAGGTCCGTTCGGTAGGCGTCGGAGGGCGGCGCCTCCGTGATGATCCCGGCGCCCAGCGAGACGTCGACGGTCTGCTGCCAGAGCGCAGGATCCATCAGGCCGATGCCGCCGGGGGACGGCCAGATCAGTGGGTTGACCTCGTTCATCATCCAGGCCTGGTGGCCGGCGCCCAGGGTGGACCCGGCATTGACCGTGTACTGGATGCAGTCGTCGGGGTTATCCCGGCAGTAGATCCAGCCCTGGAACGACGCCTTCAGGAAGTTGGTGGCGATCTCCTCGTTGCCGGGTTCCGCCAGCCACGAGGCCCGGGCGAAGAGGGCGTCCTGGAGCATCGCCGTGCCGACGTCGTTGTAGTTGATGACGTTGAGATCGGTCGGCTGGTAGAGGTCGCCCGTCTCCGGGTTGACGGCCTCGAGGACCTGGGCGTACTCGTTGTAGATCATCGCCTCGGCCACATCGATCTGCTTGCTGAGCAGCAGGGTCATGTCGAACGGCTGGATGACCTTCTCGTAGTCGGTCCCGGCCTCAAGATTGGACTTCTTGGCCCCGGCCGTGACCTCGAACTCATTGCCGAAATCCCACACGCCGACCTTCTTGCCCGCGAAGTCGGCCGGGCTCGTGATGTTCGATTCCTTCCACGATACGGACAGGGTGCCCGAGCGCTGGAAGATCTGAGCGATGTTGACGAGATCGGAGGCCGGGCTGCCGATGCGAGCCTCGAGCACCTTGGGGACCCAGCTGATGGTGAATTCCGGCCCGTTCGCCGCCGAGCCGGCGGCCTGCGGGATGACATCCGGTCCGCCAGGGACGAACTCAAGGTCGATCCCGGCGGCCGTGTAGTAGCCCTGCTCGGCGGCCGCGAAGTAGCCGGCGAACTGGGCCTGCGGGACCCACTGGAGCTGCAGCCGGACCTTGGCGGCCGCCGGGGCCTCGGACGCGGGTGCCTCGCTGGCCGGGGCCTCGGACGCCGGCGGCTCGCTGGCCGCCGGCGCCTCGCTGGCGCCGCCGTCGGAACAGGCGGCGAACAGGAAGCTGGCACTCGCGGCCAGCGCCAGAACGGTTCTGGTCTTGCGCATCTCGGGTTTCTCCTCCTCCAGATCGCTTGACGATTCGGCCGCCCGCTGTCGGGTCGGCCACCTCCTGCCGGGTCCTCCTATGGTGCGATCACGGTTCAACGGTCCGGACACTCGCGTGCCACGGGATCACGACGCGCTCGATGGCCGCGATGGCGAGGTATAGCACGATGCCGGTCACGGCGCCAACGATGATGGCCGCCCAGGTCACGTCGAACCGAAGCGCGCTGGCGCTCTGGACGATCACGCGGCCCAGGACCTCGCTCGAGCCGCCGAAGTACTCGCCCACGATGGCCCCGATCAGGCTGAGCGTCGTTCCGACCTTGAGTGCCGTGAAGAAATACGGCAACGCGTTCGGGACGCGGACGTTCCACAGGACGGCCGTATCCGATGCCGCATACGAGCGCATGAGTTCGATCGCGGCCGGTTCCACCTGCGTCAGGCCACGCGTCACGTTGACCACCACCGGGAAGAACACCAGGACCGCCACGATCATCATCTTGGACAGCGGGTTCAGGACCCCGAACCAGTTGTTCATCAATGGCGCGAAGGCGATGATCGGCACCGCGCTGGCCCCGATCGCCAGCGGCAGCAGCAGTTCGCGCGCCGTCACGAAGCGGGCGGTCAGTCCGGCCACGACGACCCCCGCCGTGGTGCCGATCACGAGCCCTCCCAGCGCCTCCATGAGCGTGGCCGCTGCCGACTTCCCGATCGGCCACCGGCCCTCCGCCCAGTTGTCGATCAGGGCGGCGGTGATCGCGCTCGGTGCCGGCAGTGGGAACCCCTGGGTATCCACGGACTGGACCGCGAGCTCCCACAGGGCGATCGTCCCGACGAAGACGAGCAGCGCCGGCAGGTACCAGCGCACACGCCGTCTCCAGCGCGCCGCACTCGTCGGTCGCGTCGCCGGCCCGAGCGTGGGAGGGGAGGCGCGTCGGACCGGAGCGGCGGCCGTCAACCGATCCCGCCTTCGGCGGCCGTCCGATCCACGGATGCGACCCTTCCTTCGATCTCCCCGGCCTGCAGGTCCTCCCCTTCCCCGCCCCGCCGCAGGGCCTCCCGGACCGCGGTGACGAGCTGGAAGTAGCGCGGCTCCTCGCGGGTCGCGACCCCGCGTGGTCGTGGCAGGTCGACGTCGATGATGTCGGTGACGCGGCCGGGCCGAGCACTCATCACGATGACGCGCGACGAGAGGAAGACCGCCTCCGGGATCGAGTGGGTGACGAAGACGACCGTCGTGCCGGTCGCCTCCCAGATCCTCAGGACCTCCTGGTTCATCCGCTCGCGCGTCATCTCATCCAGCGCCCCGAACGGCTCGTCCATGAGCAGGATGGATGGCTCGAAGGCGAGCGCGCGAGCGATCGCCACGCGCTGCTATGCCGCCGGACAGCTGATAGGGGTGGTGCCGGAGGAAGTCGCCGAGCTCGACCAGGTCCAGCATCTCCTTGGCGCGAGCGGTCCGCCGAGCACTGTCGTAGCCCATCAGCTCCAGGGGCAACTTGACGTTGTCCTCGACGGTCCGCCAGTCGAACAGGACCGGCGCCTGGAACACCATCCCGTAGTCGCGATCCCCGCGCGCCTGCTCCGCCGTCTTGCCGTTCACCTCGACGGTGCCCTGCGTCGGTGCGATCAGGTCGCCGATCACGCGCAGGAGGGTGGACTTCCCGCAACCCGACGGCCCGATCAGCGACACGAACTCGCCGCGGGCGATGTCCAGATCGATCCCGGACAGCGCGGTCGTCCCTTCGACTCCGTCCCGGGTGAACGTCTTGTCGACCCCGGCGATCCGCACGACGGTGTCCGTGGTGGGGCTGGTCATCGTCGGCTGGCTCCTCGCTGGTCCATCAGCTGCCGGCTGCGTCCGGTCGCCCACGGAGGGTGACCATCTCGGCGATCCGGATGACGGTGAAGAAGATGATCCCCACGAGCGCCGAGACGAGGATGGATCCCCACAGCTTCTCGGGGCCCGTGATGTAGTACTGGTTGAAGTTGATGATGGCGCGGCCGAGACCATCGGGGACCCCACCGGGACCCTCGCCGATGATGGCGCCCACGATGGACGCCGTGGCCGCGATCTTCAGCGCCGTGAACAGGTAGGGCAGTGATGCCGGGAAGCGCACCTTCCGGTACGTCGCCCAGCGCGTGGACGCATACGAGCGCATCAGCTCCAGGGCGCGTGGATCCGGTGAGCGCAGGCCGCGGATCATCGCCACGGTGACCGGGAAGAAGGTCAGGTAGGTGGCGATGATCACGACACTCGCCACGCTCGGCCCGAAGGCGTACACGATCATCGGCGCGAGGGCGACGATCGGGATCGTCTGGCTGGCGACGACGTACGGGACGAAGGCCCGCTCGAGCAACCGTGAGTGGACGAAGATCGTGGCGAGGGTCAGGCCGAGGAGGCCGCCGACGACGAAACCGATCGCCGCCTCACGCCAGGTGTAGAAGGCGGCGCCACCCAGGTACTGGAGCAGCGATTCCTCGGAGCCGCGCTGCACGGGCTGGCCGAGCACGGCCAGGATGTTGAACCAGTGGGGCAGGTTCAGATCGTTCGCGAACGCCCAGCGGAACGGCGGATCGTGGAACAGGTCCTGGCCGGTCCCGAAGACATTCTCGAACCGCCACGGCACGCCGCCGAACCACTTGACCGCCTCCCACAGGACCAGGACCGCGACGACGAACAGGACGAAGGTGAGTGTCCGGCGGAGCGGGCTGTGGACGACGCCGGCCGACCGCGCGGCGACCGTGCCCGGACCGGAAGGCCGGGTGAGTCGCGGCAGCAGGCCGATCGGGCCGGCGGTCATCCGATACGGAACCTCATGGTCTGCACCGGGCTAGCCGGTCACGGCCCGGTCGGCGATCTCCAGGGCGCCGTCGATGATGTCGAATCCGTGGGCCAGCTCCTCTTCGGTGATGCAGAGCGGCGGGTTCGTGTGGATGGAGTTGTTGGCGATCATGGTGTACAGACCATGGTCGCGCAGGTACCGGCCGACGGCCTTCATCTCGTCCGATGAACCATTGAACGGGGTCATCGGCGTCCACGGATCGCGTGAGCGCACCAGGTCCAGGATCCCGAACAGCCCGAGGTTGCGGCGGGCGCCCACGGACGGATGGTTCGCCGCGAGGCGCTCGTGGTGCTGGCGCATCCGCTCCCCGAGTCGGGCGGCGTTCTCGATGAGACCGTCCTCCTCGTAGACCCGGATGGTGGCCAGCGCGGCCGCCAGCGAGATCGGGTGGGACGAGTACGTCAGGCCCCCGTAGAACATGTGCTCGTCGAAGAACTCGGCGATGTGCTGCCGCATGGCGACGGCGCCCAGGGGCAGATACGAGGAGGTGAGCCCTTTGGCCATGGTCATGAGGTCCGGAACGACGTCCCAGTGGTCCACCGCGAACCAGCGCCCGGTCCTCCCGAAGCCGGCCATCACCTCATCGCAGACCATCAGGATGCCGTAGCGGTCGCACAGTTCGCGCACCCCGGCGAGGTAGCCGTCGGGCGGGATGAGGATGCCGTTGGTCCCGACGATCGTCTCCAGGAACACGGCGGCGATCGTGTTCGGACCCTCGTAGCGGATGACGTCCTCGAGCCCCTGGAGCGACTCCTCCACGGGGCGCGGCTCCGCCTCTCCCCAGCGATGCGTGTCCGGGTAGCGGACCACGCCGACCAGTCCCGGCTCGTTGGCCCAGCGGCGCGGATCGCCGGTGAGGGTCATCGCGCCGAAGGTCGCACCGTGATAGGCGCGATAGCGCGCCAGGACCTTGTGACGGCCGGTGAAGTGGCGAGCGAGCTTGATGGCGTTCTCGATGGCCTCGGCGCCACCGAGCGTGAAGAAGACCTTGTCAAGGTCGCCCGGCATGATCTCGGCGAGCTTCTGGCCCAATCGGGCCCTGACCTCGGTCGCGAACGCCGGCTGCACGTACTGGAGCCGGGCCGCCTGCTCGGTGATGGCGTCGATGACCCGCTGATCGCCGTGTCCGATGTTCACCGACATCAGCTGGCTGTTGAAATCCAGGATCCGCCCGCCGTCGGGCGTGTAGAGCCAGACGCCCTCGGCGCGATCGATGGCGATGGGGTCCAGTGCACCCTGCACCGACCACGAGAAGAAGGTGTGTTCGCGACTCAGGGCGACGATCTCGTCGCTGGTCATCGCTGCGGCGGCCGTATCGGTCCCCATGGTGCCTCCTCTTCGCGTCCGTGGACGCGCGTCGTCCGATTACAGCACATCCGTGATGGCCGTACCGGTCGTTTCACGTCCGCGGCGCGTCCCCGTCGTTCACGTCGGGGGCACCAGCACCGTCAACGCCCCCGGCAGGACCGACGCCTCCAGCCAGCTCGGCGGGTGGACGTCACCGTCCGTCTCGATGGGCTGCGCGGGGTCCGCCTCCACGCGGACACGCCGCACGGCACGGCGGATGACCGCCCCTTCCTGTTCCCCGGTTCGCAACAGGGCATCGGCGGCGCCTCGGAGGCCGGCGAACAAGCCGCGGCCGCCGATCACCAGCAAGTCCAGCAGCCCATCCGTCGGATCGAGTGGCTGGCGGGCACCGAGCCGACCCGGGATCAGGTCCCCGCAATTCGCGACGAGAACGAGGAGGCCCACGATGTCGATCTCGGCCTCGTCGGCCTGGATCCGGAACCGCGCCGGCTCGAGCCGCGCCGCCTCACGAAGCGCGGCCCCGACGTACGCACCGAACCGGAGGCGCCGCTTCCATTCGCGCTCGGCGGCGGTCATGATCTTCGCATCGAAGCCCATCCCGCAGGCCACCGTGAACGGACGCTCGTGGACTGCACTGTCGGTGGGTGCGGATGCGGGGCCGGAGCTGACTGGGACAGAGGCCCAGCGAGCCATGCCGAGATCGATCCGGCGCGGAACGCCGCCATGGATCGCCGCAATGGCGCCTCGGAGGCCGCGGATACGCATCGCGCCGGCCAGCACGTTGCCTGTGCCGCCAGGGATGATCGCGAGCGGGATCCCCGTCCCGCCGACGGTCTCCGCCACCTCGCGGACCGTCCCATCGCCACCCGCAACCACGATCAGGGGCCGGCCGGCAGCGTTGGCGAGTGCTTCGCGAGCGCCGTCGCGGGTCTCGGGCGCCCAGTCGGGGCCTCGCCCGAACCGATCCACCAGCACCCGATCCAATTCGTGCAGAACGGTTGCCCGGCGCTTCGGGTCGGCCAGGTGTGATGCCGTCGGATTGACGATGACGAGCGGCGGTCGTTGAGCGTCGAGCGTGTCCACGGGTCGGATGCTACCTGCCCGTTCTGTCTGCCGCGACGGGCGTCCTGGCAGGCTGGCTCGCCCCGGGTCGCCGCCGGCACGATTCGGGGTCCTGGCCTACACTGCGGCCCGCCGATGGAAACCGGTCCCTCGCAGGAACCGGCTCGCACAGGGATACGAAACCGAAGAGCCCCGCTCGCACGGCTTTCGTCGTCGGCCTGCCCCGCGCTCTCTGGCGCGGCGCTCCCCTCGGTGTCCGGACTTCCGGCCCGTCCCATCCTCCCGCCTTTGCGCGCGCGCGGCTCGCAGCGATCGCCGTCGCACTCGACGCGACGCGTTGACAGGAAGGAGCACATTGCGCACGCCAAGCATGGGCGCACGAGCGTTCATCCCGATGGCCCTCGCGGGGGCACTCCTCCTCGCTGTCGCCCCGACGACGGCGACCCCGGCCTCCGCCGCGGAGCCCACGACGGAAGCTCAGCAGATCATCAGGATCGCCAGGCAGCAGACCGGCGATCCGTGGAAGTACGGCGCCCGAGGGCCGAAGGCCTTCGACTGCTCCGGCCTGGTCATCTACTCATTCAAGAAGGCCGGTGACGGCAAGGTCATCCGCAACGGCAAGCTCCGGTCGGCCCGGGCGCTGTATCGGTACTTCAAGGCTCGCGGACTCGCGGACCGCAGGGATCCCAAGCCCGGTGACCTCGTGATCTGGGGCCGGGGGACCCATGTCGGCATCTACGTCGGCAACGGCAAGGCCATCAGCACGCTCACCAGCGGCGTGCGAACGCATCGGATCCACGCCGTGCGGGCGAGCTTCACGGCCTACCTCCACACGGGGATGTGGAAGACCTCGACGGACGGCAACGCGATCGTCGGCGCGTCCGATAGGGTC
>JAOUEG010000244.1 GCA_029858845.1 Chloroflexota bacterium
CAAGGTGGAGCTCCTGCCCTCGTGACGGCCGAGCGCGATCGCGCCATGGGGGACCCGGCCCGACCTCCGGCGTCCCCTCCGGGTCGGCTGCTCGAGTTGACCGTGATGGATCTGGCGCTCCTCGATCGCTCCCGCATCGCCTTCGACGCGGGTCTGAACGTCCTGACCGGCGAGACCGGCGCCGGGAAGAGCCTGCTCATCGACGCGCTCGGCCTGGCCCTCGGTGCGCGTGCGGACAGCACGCTCGTACGCCACGGGACGGAGGTCGCTCGGGTGGAGGCGTTGTTCGACCGCCTGCCCGAGCCGCTGATCGTCGTTCGCGAGGTTTCGACCAGCGGCCGCTCCGTCGCCAGGCTGGACGATCAGGCCGTCACGGCTTCGCGCCTCTTCGAGGAGGTCGGCGCGCTTGTCGAGATCCATGGCCAGCACGAGCAGAGCCGACTGCTCGAAGAGCGACGGCAGCGCGACCTCCTGGACGCCTACGGCGGGTTGGAGCCGATGCGCATCGCGGTGACCGATGCGGTCGAGCGCTGGCGGGAGAATCGCGCGCTCCTTGACGCCGCCACGCTGGATCCCCGGGAGGTGGCCCGTCGGCTGGCCTTGCTGGAGCATGAGGCCGCGGAGATCGGGGCCGCCGACCTCCGGCCCGGAGAGGCGGATGCCATCACCGGTCGTCTGACGGCGGCCATGCACGGGGAGGCGATCGCCAGGGGCGCGGCCGCGCTGCGGGACGCGCTCACGGCCGAGGGCGGAGGGGCGAGGGATGTGACGGCCGCCGCGCTCCGCGAAGCGCGTGGCCTGGCGAGGCTGGATCCTCGATTCGAGGCGATCGCGGAGAGATTGGCCGGTCTCGAGGCCGAGTTGGACGATGTCGCCGTCGAAACGCGGCGGCTTGCCGATGGCATCGATCACGATCCTCGGGCGCTGGCCGACCTGGACCAGCGCCTGGGAATCATCCACGGGCTGCTGCGTCGATACGGCGACGACGAGGCCGCGGTCGTCGCCCATGGCGAAGCCGCATCGGCCGAGGCTGAGCGACTGCGCGGGCTGGACCAGGAGCGGGCGCACCGTCAGGAAGAGGACGCGCGACGCCTTGCCGAGATCGCGGAGGCGGCCGGTGCCCTGTCCGTAGCGCGCCGTGCGAGCGCGAGTCAGCTCAGTCGTGCCGTCGGGAGCGTTCTGGAGGAGCTTGGGTTCCCGGCCGACGTGTTCGACATCGCGGTCGGTCGCCGGACCGCCGATGCGGGTGAGCCGGCCGTCGAGGTCGACGGCGATGCCCTCGCCTTCGATGCCACCGGTATCGACCGGGTCGTGTATCGCCTCGCCCCGAACCCGGGTGAGCCTGCCCGCCCGCTGGCCAGGATCGCGTCCGGGGGAGAGCTCTCGCGGATCGCCCTCGCGATCAAGCGCGTCCTCGCCGAAGCGGACGAGACGCCGACGCTGATCTTCGACGAGGTGGATACGGGCATCGGAGGCCGGAGTGCGGACCCGATCGGGCGCAGCCTGTGGGGCCTGGCGCGCCGCCACCAGGTCCTGTGCGTGACGCATCTGCCCCAGATCGCTGCCCATGCGGATGCGCACTTCCGGATCTCCAAGCGCGAGCTGGACGGCCGGACCGTGACGCGCGTGGATCGACTGGACCGCGAGGGTCGCATCGTCGAACTTGCCGCCATGCTTGGTGGCGGACCCGGGGAACAGGCAGCGCTTGCCTCGGCCCGACAGCTCCTGGACCGAGCCGAGACGTGGCGCGCCGAGCCGGTCGCGATCCTGGGACCAGACTGATCCGAGGTGACGGACCGCCTGGCCGACTTCGACCGTACCGTGGACGACTACCTCGCCCACCTGTCCGCGGAGCGGGGTCTGGCGGCCGCCACGATCCGCGCGTATCGAGGTGACCTGAACGACTACCGGGGTCACATCGCGACAGGGACCAGGGAGCCGTGGGACCGTTCGTCGGATCCGGCTGTCCGCTATCTCGCATCATTGACGCAGCGCGGCGAGCGAGCTCCGACCGGTCTGGCGCCGTCGAGCCTGCGTCGGCGCGCCGCCGCGCTGAAGGGGTTCTACCGGTTCGCGTACGGTGAGGGCCTGATCGACGTCGACGTGGCCTCCCACCTGGATCTGCCAAGGCAGGTGCGTCGCCTTCCCGACACGCTGGACGTGGACCAGGTCGTTCGGCTTCTGGAGGCCGCATCGGTCGCCGGAGAGCGCGACCGGGCGCTGCTCGAGCTGCTGTACGCTGCGGGACTGCGGGTGAGCGAGGCCATCGGGCTCGACCGGGAGGACCTCTCGCTCGACGGTGCGTTCGTTCGAGTCATCGGCAAGGGCGACCGCGAGCGGCTCGTGCCGGTCGGCGACGAGGCGATCGATCGACTGACGGCCTGGATCGCCGGCGACCGGACCGTCCTCCTGGCCCGCCACCATGTGCAACCCGTCCGGGGTGGGCCGCTCTTCATCGGCGACCGCGGCAGGCGCCTGGCGCGCCAGCAGGCCTGGGCGGCGGTGACGGCGGCCGCCGAGCGGGCGGGGCTGGCGGGCAGGGTCAGCCCCCACACGCTTCGGCACTCATTCGCGACGCACCTGCTCGAGGGCGGGGCGGATCTGCGCGTCGTTCAGGAGTTGCTCGGACATGCGAGTATCTCCACCACGCAGCTATATACCCACGTGACCGGGGAGCGCATCCGCGACGTCTATCGTCGCGCTCATCCCCGGGCCTGATCCAGAGGGAAGAGCACGCACATGGCATACGCCGACGGCCTCCTGTCCAGCGGTGAACGAATCGTGCACCGCGAGAAGCAGCACTGGTGGGTCTTCGTGTGGGGGGCGCGCTACACGATCCTCGCGGTCGTCATCGCCATCGTCTTCTTCGTCCTTGGCGGGATGCTGTCCCCGGAGGGCGTTTCCGGGAGCGCCCGGACGGTGCTCGGATGGATCACCGCCGTGCTGTTCATCGGTGGGCTCGCTCTGCTCCTGTGGACGACGCTCCGCTACCTGAACCAGGATTACGTCGTCACGAACCGGCGGGTGATCCAGGTGGAGGGCGTCGTCAACAAGCGCGCCGTGGACAGCTCCCTGGAGAAGATCAACGACGCGGTCCTGACGCAATCCGTCTTCGGGCGGGCCCTCGATTTCGGCGACCTGCAGATCCTGACGGCCTCCGAGGCCGCCATCTCGGACTTCCAGATGCTCCGGCGGCCGGTCAGGTTCAAGAAGGCGATGCTCGAGGCGAAGCACGAATACGAGCGTGAGGTCGGTGGCAGCGGTCCGAGCGAACCGCTGTCGCCGCCGATCCGGGCGACGGCCGCCACCGGCGGCGGGCCGGCCGGCGGATCCACGGGCGCGCCCGGGTCATCGACGACGCCTGGATCGCCGCCGTCGCCAGCCCCTGCGGCGTCACCCGTGGCCGTGGCCGGTGCGGTGACCGGGGAGGCCGGCGGGCGCCCAGGTGGAGGAGTGGCGGCCGGGCCTGCCCCTGCCCAGCCCGGGTCTGCCCCTGCCCAGCCCGGGTCGGATGAGCTGACGAGGATCCTGGCGAGCCTTGCCGATCTGCGCGATCGTGGTGCGATCACGCAGGCGGAGTACGACCGCAAGAAGGCGGAGATCCTGGCTCGCCTCTAGCGCCCTGATCGGGCGATGCCATCCCGGCGGGTCGGCGCCGGGTCGCTCGGGGTCGTCGACGCGCCGACGACGTCGG
>JAOUEG010000245.1 GCA_029858845.1 Chloroflexota bacterium
GCGTCGACGCCGCCGCGCAGGTAGCCGAGATACGTGAGCAGTTCTCGCGCCGATTGCCCGCCCCGGACCGTGAAGTCGCCCGGCAGGTAGCCGACGCGCCGACGCAGGGTGGGGCCGCCATCGCGGGGTGAACGGCCCAGCAACGTGACCTCGCCACGAGTCGGGCGGATCAGGTCAAGCAGGATCCGGATGGTGGTCGTCTTGCCGGCGCCGTTCGGTCCCAGGAAGCCGAACACCTCCCCCGGCCGGACCTCCAGATCGAGCCCGGCGAGCCCGCGGCGGCGACCATAGAACTTCGTCAGCCCCGCCGTTCGGATCACCTCGGCCGCCAACGGTCGCCTCCCATCCGGCGCGCACCCTTCATCGGCGTGGGCGGTCGCGCCCGCCCTTGCCGGCGGTTCGTCGAGCTCATCGACTGGCCCGCATGCCGGCAACCGGCGGCACCGACCCGGTCGCCGTGGACGCGCCCCTCAGGGCGTCCCGTCCCCCTCCACCATCCGACGCCCGTCATCGGCCTACAGCGGGAGGTACGCATCGACGTCCTGCTCGGCCCTGTCCCGTGGTCAGCGTTCCCACAGATCCCAGCGAAACACGGCGCGCATGCCCACCCGCTCGTAAACCGCGGTCGCGCCGGTCACGTTCTCGGCGTCGACGTTGAGGAGCGCGCGTCGTCGCCCGCGCGCAGCGAAGGCAGCGAACGAGCGCCGCAGCAGCGCCGTCCCTAACCCACGACCGCGATGGGTATCGAGGACCGCCAGCCAGTCGACCCAGCCGTCGTCATCGCGGTCGCTCGCGATGAGCACCCCGACCGGCAAGCCGCCGTCACGCGCCAGCAGCCAGAGCGTCGGGTCATGACTCGGGCTCCGTTTCATCTGCTCGGTCCAGAGCTCGAACGGCTCCGGGTGATCGAAGGGGTCCCCGGCAAAGGCCGACTCGAGGATGCCGTGGATCGCCGGCAGGTCTGCCTCCGGATCGATGCCACCGATCTCGATCCCTGGTGGCAGTGGTCCGAGCTCGATCCGTCGATCGAGCTCGATCTGCATGTGCCAGTGGTGCCGGATCGGCCGCAATCCGCGAGCGCCGGCCATCGCCGCCGCAGCCGAGTCGAACGCGTCGATCGAGTGGCGGAATCGCGGGGTGGGGACGCCGGCGAGGATGGCCGATGCCCGCGCTTCGATGCGGTCGAACAGCGCCGACCCGATGCCGAGTCCGCGATGATCGGGGTGGACCACGCCCCACGAACCGACGGTGCCAGGTTCATCCGGGTGGACCTGCCCGTACGCGACGATCGTCCCGACTTCGTCGGTCACGACCCAGGCGTCGGTGGCCAGGTCGAACCCGCGTCGGCTCCAGACCTGCCGGATGAAGGACGCGTCGAGCGTGGGCTCGGCGCCGCCGGCACGCTGATCGGCGAGGTGCACCTCCGCCACCGCCTCGACGTCGTCCAGCGTCGGGGCTCGGAACGCGTAGCCGGCCGGGATCGGATGGGGCTCCGGGGCGGTCATGGGCCCACCTTACGCGAGGGCCCCGCGCGGTGCCGGACTACCGGCTCTCTTCGTCAGGCGCCTGCGCGAGCGTCGACCGGCGGGTCGCTCAGCGACCAGCCGCCAGCGCGAGACCAAGGGTCACGGCCGCGCCGATCGCGACGACGAGATCGAGCCACCTCCACGGAACGTCGCGGTAGCGCGATCGGGGGCCGGAGCCGAATGCCCGGGCGTCCATCGCGAGGGCCATCCTGTCGCCGTGGCGGATGGCCAGGACGAGGAGGCCGACGAGGATCCGCGGATGCCACGAGCCGCGCAACCCGCGTATCCGGCGGGCTGCCCGCAGATCGGCCAGGTTCGATCCGAATCGCGGGATCGCGCCGTACGCCGCCAGCGCACCGTAGGCGAACCGTTCGGAGATACGGGCCTGCTGGACGAGGGCGTCGACGAGCCGGGTCGAGTCGGTCGTCAGCGCGAACAGGACACCGATCGCGCCGATGGCCACGACGCGCAGTCCGAGCCCGACACCCGCCTGGATCGCCTCCTGCGTCACCCGCCACGGTCCGACCGTGGTGATCGTCGTGGCGGCGGGGTCCGCGTTCGCGAGCCCGAAGGCCGTGTTGAAGAACGCCAGCCCCAGGGCCGCGAGCCACAGGGGCGCGACGGCACGCGCAAGGTCACGCGGCGGGACCCGTCCGATGGTCAGGGCCGCCGCGACGGCGACGACCGCCAACACGACGGGCGGGCCCCAGGCGCCCGTCGTCGCGAGCCCGACCAGCCAGGCCATGGCGATCACGAGCTTGAGCACCGGGCTGGTCCGACCGAGCGTGCTGTCGAGTTGGGCCTGGGCGAGGTCGCGGGCTGCGATCACCGCGCCACCCGCCCGCTGACGACGGTCAGCACGCGCGTAGCCACGTCGGCCACGAATCGACGGTCATGGGTCGCGGCGATGACCGCCGCGCCTCGATCCACGTGTTCCTCGAGGATACGCACCAGCGACGCGTAGCCGAGGCGGTCCTGGCCGAACGTCGGTTCGTCGAGCACGAGCAGGCCCGGCGAGCGCACGAGCGTGCATGCCAGGCTCAATCGCCGAGCCTCGCCGCCGCTGAGTCGGTACGGACTACGGTGGCCGAAGACCTCGAGCGGCAGGGCGAGCCGCTCCATCAGCGCCGGCGCCGCGGCACGCTCGACATCCGATAGTCCGAGCATGACCTCGTCGGCGACCCGATCGGTCAGGAAGCCCGATTCCGGGTCCTGGAAGACCAAGCCGGCTCGTCGCGCCAGGGCGGCCGCGGGCAGCCGCGCCGGGTCGTCGCCGCCCAGCCGGACGATCCCATGATCCGGCCGGAGAAGTCCCAAGAGCAGCCGACCCAGGGTGGACTTGCCGCTCCCGTTGGCACCCACCAGGGCGAGCCGCTCCCCGGCTCCGACGGTGAGGTCGACATCGGTCAGCACAGGAGCGCCGCGCTCGTATCGGAACCCGAGATCTCGAGTCTCGGCGACGACCGCCGGTGACACCGCTTCAGCGCGAGTGGGATCGGCCCGCGCGGTGCGCATCGGCTCTCCGGAGGAGCCTGGGCCCGGCAGCCACGCCCCCGCCACGGCCATCCGCTCACCCGACCGGGCCAGCACGGCGTCGGGCGTCCCGACGTCGATCACGGACCCGTCGCGGTCGAGCGCCAGGACGAGGTCGGCCAGCGGCCACGCATCATCGACGTGGTGCTCGATGAGGACGAGCGTCGCGGCCCGAGTGTCGCGCAGCGAGCGCAACCGGTCGAACAGGGCGGCTGCGCCGTCGGGATCCAGGTTCGCCGACGGTTCGTCCAGGACGAGACACCCGGGTCGCGGGGCGAGGACGCCGGCCAGGGCGAGCCGCTGCTGCTGGCCGCCGGACAGCCGGTTCGATCGGCGTCGCTCCAGCCCGCTCAGCCCCGCCTCGGCGATGGCCTCCGGCACCCGCTCCCGCATGGTTGCCGGCGGCCAGGCTCGGTTCTCCAGCCCGAACGCGACCTCGTCCTCCACGCGCTCCATGACCAGCTGGCTCCCGGGATCCTGGAACACGATCCCGACCCGGGCAGCCAGGTCCGCCGGTTCGCGGCCTCGCGTCTCGGAACCGTCGACCGCGAGCGAACCCGACATCGACGAGCGGATCTCGCGCGGCACGAGCCCGGCGATGGCCAGCCCGAGCGTGCTCTTGCCGCTCCCC
>JAOUEG010000246.1 GCA_029858845.1 Chloroflexota bacterium
GACGCCGGTATGTCGGCCGCGCCCTACGTCGCCGGTACGCTCCTCGCGATCCGGAGCGTCGTCGGGCGCGTTGGACTGACGCGGGGTCTCGACACACTCCTCGCCGAATAGGGCGTCCGGATCCCGACCCGGCATCCAGCCAGCCCTGCGATGCAGTCAGGCCCGCCCGGCTCTTGATGCGCACGCTATCCTCGGCGGGAGGGCGGCAGAGGCCGGCCCCAGCCTGACGAGAGGGCCCGATGGCATCAGACCAGAAGCTCGACCTGCTCCGCACGATTCCGCTCTTCTCGGCGCTCGGGAAGAAGGAGATCGCGCGTCTCGGCCAGCTCATGGACCAGATCGACGTGCCGGCCGGCCGCGTCCTCATGCGGCAGGGCGACATCGGGCACGAGATGTTCGTCATCATCAGCGGGAAGCTGACGGTGGAGCGCGACGGAAGCCTCGTCGCCGAGCGTGGCCCGGGGTCGGTCGTGGGGGAGATCGCATTGCTTGCCGAGATGCCGCGGACGGCCACGGTCACCGTGGTCGAGCCCGCACAGGTGTTCGCCATGGGACATCGCGAGTTCCACGCGCTGATGGACGAGATGCCGTCCGTTCGGACATCGGTCCTCGAGGTCCTGGCGGGCCGCCTGAGCACCCTCGACCCGCAGGCGTGCTGATCCGCGCTGGTGCAAGCATCGCGTTCGCGTCGCGGACGCGGATCGACCTACTCGAGGGCTGCGACGTCCACGGGTGAACTGAAGCCGCGCAGGGTCACCGACCGCCAGGCGTCATGTGGTCGCGCGCGCTCCGCGGCCTCGATAGCCGACCGACTGGCCAGGATCTCCTCGCCGCGCGCCAGTGCCCCGATCCGCGCTGCGGCGTGTACCTCGGCCCCTTCGTAGCCCGATGCGGTCCTGAGCGCTTCCCCGGTGTGGACGCCGATCCGTACGGACGGTGCGAACCCGTTTCGATCACGGTGTTCGCGAAAGGTGCGTCGGATGGCGCGAGCGCATGCGAGGGCCGCATCGGCCGAGCCGAAGGCCACGAAGAACCCATCTCCGGCGTGGTGGATCTCGCGGCCCCGGTGCTCCGCGAGCAGCGAGCGGATGGTGGAATCGTGCCAGGCGAGCAGCCGACCCCAGGCCTCGTCACCGACGGCGTCGATGAGCGCGGTCGAACCCACGATGTCCGTGAACATGAAGGTCGCCTGCTCACGTCGCGCCCGCCCAGGTCGCACGCCTCCACGTCCGAGCTGGTCGCGCAGGGCGCTGGCCTGGGCGGCGTCATAGGCCGCGCCCAGGGATTCGAACGCCGCGAGCGCCGGCTCGAGCTCCATGATCGCGGCGTCGTCCTCGCCGGCGGACAGGTAGGCCTCGGCAAGGAGCTTCCGTGCCATCGCCGTCTCGTAGGGGGCCTCGGCGCCATGCCACGTTCGCGAGGCTCGACGCAGGTGCGCGATCGCGCGGTCGGCCTCGCCGGCGGCAAGCGCGACCAGGCCGCGGGCCATCTCGGCCTCGGCACGGATGATGTCGGTTCCGAAAGCATCAGCCGCCCTCTCGAGTTCGGTGGCGGCCGAGTCGGCGCGGCCGTAGTCCCGCACCGCAACCGCGGCCTCGACCTCGGCCGGCAGCAACCGGGCGCGCGCCAGCGGGGTCAGGTGAGGGTCCGCGAGGGCGCGCGCCATGAGTCCCGCGGCCGTCTCGCCTCGCCCTTGCAGGATCCGCAGTCGAGCCAGACCGGGAAGCGGTTCTCGCCCGAGACGGTGAGACTCGGCGAACGCGGCATCCGCGCCATCTCGATCGCCCATCCGGAGCCGGATCTCGCCGATCTGGTAGAAACCCTCGCCCGCGAAGCCCATGCTGAAGTCCTCGAGTTCCGCGCAGGCCCGGCGAGCCTCGCGTTCGGCCTCGTCCCAAGCCCCGCGAAGCCGGATCAGCTCCACTTTTCGTACCCGGCACATGCCGGGGAATCCCGAGATCGCCTGGCGTTCGCACCAGCGCTCCGCTGCTTCCGAGAACTGGCGAGCCCGCCGGTAGTCGGAGAGATCCTCGGCCGCGATCGTGGCGTTGCAGTAGACGGTGGCCGTGGGGTAGGGACTGACCCCGCCGCTGACGGCCGCGACGACCGCCTCGTCGAGAAGGTCCAGTCCTTCATCGACTTGGCCCATGGCAATGAGCACACGTCCGCGGTCATGGAGGCCGAGTGCCTCGAGGTCGGGGTCCCCGAGAGACTCGGCCAGCGCGAGCAGTCGATCGGCGTGCAGGAGCGCCTCGTCGATCTGACCCCGGTGGAGTGCGGCGTTGAGGCGCGAGCGTTCCAACCAGCCGTGGACGTTGGATGGCGGCAGGGCCGCCAGGAGCTTCTCCGCACGCTTGGTCCACGCCTTGGACAGAGAACCTTCGCCGCGATGGCCGTGGTCGCTGGCCAACCGCAATGCGACTCGAGCGGCAGCACCGGGATCCCTTGCGGCCGTGTGGGCATCGAAGGCGCGTTCGCGCAGGGCCATGGCGTCTGAGAGTTTTCCGATCCACCACATCGCGTCCGCGAAGGAGGTGAGGTCGCCCGCCTCCAGCGGCTCGACGGCGTCTGCCGCGCCGAATCCCTCGACGGCCTCCGGCCATCGCCGCTGGTCCATCGCCTCGCGAACCCGGGCGAGTGGATCGTCGTGGGATCGGGCGTCTACGGGCGGGAGGGGATCGGTAGTCACAGCGCAGACTATACGTGCGCATGATCGGGTGGCGATTTGACGGCCCGGTGCCAGCGGCGACGGACCCCCGCGTATCTTGGGACCCGGCTTCGCCCGCTCTTCAGCGTGTTCATCCCGCTGTCGTTCGTCCGGCCGCCGATCCCGCAGTCGGCAGGAGGCCAGACTGTCGTTTCGTCCATTGTGGGCGATGGCGAACCGCCTCGGCAGCCACGAGAATGTTCGGGAAGCGCGTCGGCGTCTGGTTCGGGTGGGCCGAGGGCGGCTCGGGTCGCCCGAAACCATTGGAAGGAGAGGCTCATGGCCAAGAAGAAGGTCAAGAAGGCAGACAAGAACAGGCCCGCAGATGATGACGTCACTGTCGCGACCGCCGAGGAGATGCCACGAGATCCCGGAACGAAGATGAAGGCTAAGGCCTATGAGCGCGAGATGCGCCGCCTGCACGGCGAGCTCGTTGCCATGCAGGAGTGGGTAAAGGCCACCGGCGCGAAGATCTGTATCGTGTTCGAGGGTCGCGATACGGCGGGCAAGGGGGGCACGATCAAGCGGATCACGGAACGGGTGAGTCCGCGCGTGTTCAAGGTGGTCGCCCTGTCAGCACCGACCGAGCGCGAGAAGTCGCAGATGTACGTACAGCGCTATCTGCCGCACTTCCCGGCTGCCGGGGAGGTCGTGATCTTCGATCGCAGCTGGTACAACCGTGCCGGCGTCGAGCGGGTCATGGGTTTCTGCACCCCGGAGGAGACGGAGAAGTTCTTCGAGATGGCGCCGGTCGTCGAGAAGGCGATGGTCGATTCGGGGATCATCCTGATCAAGTATTGGCTCGAGGTCAGCCCGGACGAGCAGACTCGGCGCCTTGAGGCCCGGATCAACGATCCGCGCAAGGTCTGGAAGCTGACGGACATGGACCTCAAGTCGTACAGTCGCTGGTACGACTACTCGCGAGCCCGCGATGCCATGCTCGCCTCGACCGACACGCCGTGGGCACCGTGGTACATCGC
>JAOUEG010000247.1 GCA_029858845.1 Chloroflexota bacterium
AGCGGAGCGAACCGCCGCGGCTGATGTCACGCACGATCGCACCATCGAGGTCGATCCCATCGCGCTCGCACGCAGGATTGACGGGCGTGTAGCTGTCCGCCTGGCAGGCCCAGTCACGGCCGTCGCCCACCGGTTGGAAGGCGTGCCAGGCGCGCCGGTCGCCAAGGAACCCACGCAGCACCTGCGCGGCGCGGGCCACGTCCTCGCCGTCGTCGAGGTAGAGGCTGGCAGCGATGCGCGAGGCGCCGGCGAACGCGCCCCAGTTGTTGGGCGCATCCTCGTGCGTGCCGGTCAGCGAGGTCCAGCGTCCGTGGCCGCCCAGTTCGCGGGTCCGGATATCGCTCAACCAGGCCCGGAACCGCTCGTCGTCCGGGCCGGACAGTCGGATGAGATCCGCCGCGAGGACGTACGACCCCAGCTGGCGACCGAGGGCGAGGATGGAGTTGTCGGCGGCGAGCTGTTCCGTCCCGATCGCACGCATGACGGCCTCGCGCGCACGCTCACGGTAGACGGTACTGCCCGTCCGAGCGTAGACCAGGGCGGATGCCAGGCCGCGGACGCCATGGCGCTCGTCCTGGTCGGCCAGATCGGGACGTCCGATGGGCGCGTCGGCGACGGTCACGATCGCATCCCATGCCGGACCGCTGGTCGGCAGCGCCAGCAGCTCGGCCCGCGGCATCAGCAGGTAGTCGCCCGGAGGAAGGCTCGGCGGCACGGGCATCGGCGAGCTCTCGATCTGCGATCCCGCCGGCGTCCGCGTCGGGCCGGAGGTGCGGGTCGGCGATGGCGCCGCGACCGGGGCGTCCGACCCGCCCACCGGCCCCGCGGCACCGTCGTCCTGGATCCCGGGCGGCGGGAACACGCTCCGCCCGACCTGCTCGAGGGTTCCCACGAGCGGGCCGGGATCGAACGGCAGCGCCCCTGACGACAGCACGAGCCCGACAGCGATCAGCGGAGCGACCAGGGGCGACAGGATCGATCGCGGTCGGCCGGGCGACTTCGACGACATTGGCTCGTGAAGTCTACGACCGAGCGGTCGCGGCGGCTCCCACGGCCCTCACCGCAGGAAGCGTCCGCCGGGGAAGCGGAGCAGCTCCGGGAACGTGTCGGCGATGTGCAGCACGCGGCGCCCGAAGGACACCACCGCGAGCGAGCCGATCCCCGCCAGGGCGAGCTCCACGATCAGTGGTGGATCCACCGTGATCTCGAGCGCCCCGATGACGACCGCGCCCACGACGATGGCACCGTAGACCGGCGCGTAGGTCATGTCGAACATCGGGATCCCGGTGACGCGGCGCAGGGCGATCTGCTTGAGGATGTTGTAGACGATGTAGCTCAGCAGGATGGCCACGGCGGCACCAAGGGCGCTGAACGGGGGGATCAGCAGCAGGGCGAGAACGAGATTCGCCCCCGCCGTGACGATATTGATCACGACGATCTCCTTGACGCCGCCGAAGACGCGGATCGTCTGGCCGTTCGCCCCGAAGGCCGCGTCGATGTAGCGAGCCAGCGACAGGATGGCGAGGATGATCCCCGATGAGCGGTACCGCTCATCGAAGAGCAGCACCGTGACCGGCTCTGCGAGGGAGAAGGTCAGGGCGAAGATCGGGAACGAGAGGACCGCGATCCAGGCGGCGTGGCGCCAGTACAGGTCCCGCATGGAGTCCCGGTCGCCGCGAGCGAAGAACCGGGCCGCGGCGGGCACGAACAGGATGCTGAAGGTCGTGAACACGAGCGCGTTGAGCTTGGCCGTGGAGTCGACCACGCGCAGCTCGGCCACCGCTTCCGTGCCGTGGATGTTCCCCACGATGATCGTGTCGATCGAACTCATCGACAGCAGCACGAGGTCCATCGTCAGGAGCGGGACGGTGTACGAGACGATCTCCCGGAACGGGATCACGATCCGGCGCCGACGCCCGCCTCGCGCGTCGGCGGACGCATCCTCGCCTCGGGCGGCCTCGCCTGGCGCGTCCTCGCGGTGCCTCTCGCCCACGAGTCCGACCCTCCGCAGCAACCCGGGCAGCATCGTCGCGTACAGGGCGATCCCGAGCAATCCCGTCAGGACGTAGCCGACAGCGAGGAACTCCACGCCGCTCGCGGTCGCGATCAGCAGGGTGACGACGAGGAGTCGCAGGCCCGGGGCGAGGATGTACTTGCGGAGGAAGATCGCCCGGGCGGACCGGAACACCGCGAACAGGTCCGTCAGGACCGTGTCCAGCGCCTCGATCGGCGCGAGCGCGATCATCAGCGCCACGACGGTCACGGTGAACGCGTCGGGAGCGACCCGCCCGATCAGCGCGCCCTGGAACCCGATGATGAGCAGGGTGATCATGGCGCCCATCCCCAGGATCACGCCCAGCACGAGGGCCAGGGTGCCGAAGAACCGGGGCCGATCGTCGCGCTCGTCGTAGATCGGCAGGAAGCGCGGGATCGCCCGCTCGAAACCGAGGCCGAGCAGCCCGCCGACGAGGGCCACGACGGACAGGGCGAAGCCGAAGGCCCCGAAATCGGATACGGACAGGTAGCGGGCGATCAGGACCTGCGTGACGAGATTGACACCGACGGACAGGAGCCGACCCACGAGCAGGAGGCTGGAGCCGCGCAGTTGCTGGCGCGTCTCGCCCACGCCGGCAGGCGGGCCGGGCGTGCCGGGCGGATCCGTCGCGACGGTCGCGGCCAGCGAGTCCGGATCATCCGAGGCCGCCTCGGCTCGTGCTTCGAAGGATGGGTCCGACCCGGATGACGGCAGCACGCAGGGGATGGTAGGCGATTACTAGGGCAGGTAGGTCACGCTGACCGCGACGTAGTCGAGATCGAAGCGCTTGCTGCCCTGTGTGGAGGCGTTCACCAGGCGAACCTGGAAGCGGCTGGGATCGAAGTCCGCCACAGCCCAGGTCCGGCCCCAGGGATCCGTTGCCCCACCGCCGAGATACGTCCGCTCCCCGGCCTTCTTGATCTTGACCGACTGCAGGTCGGTCCAGCTGGTGCCCGCGTCCCAGGACAGCTGGGCGCAGACCGTGGACGCGCCGTTGCCGTTCATCCCGATGTCCGCCCGGATCGTGATCCCAAGGATGGACGTCGCGGTCACCGGCAACCCGGTGGAGAACCCCACGAATCGGTGACGGTCCTTCCGCGGATCCGGCACGGCGCCCGTTCCGCACGACTGACTCCCGCCGGTTCCGCTGTTGGCGTCCGACGCATCGATGCCATCGTTCGTGCAGGCCGCCTGCGGATCCGTCTCGTAGCCGTCGTTGTCGCCGGCGCCGCTCGTGTCGGCCGCCGTACTCGTGCACGGAGCCTCCGTCGTCGTGACCGGACCCGCGACGACGGCCGCCGAGACCTCGGCGCTGTCCAGGCTGGACCACGCCTGGTAGACGGAGCGGAGGACGTAGTACCAGGTCCCGGTGCCCGGGCCGTCGGACGTGGTCGCAGCCGTACCGGGCGTGATGGATGCGACGGGATCGTAGGGGCCGCCGCTCGTCGCCGATCGGCGCAGCTCGTAGCCACTCGCGTAGCCGTCCACCGTGGGCGTCCAGTCCAGCGTGACCGCTTGGCCACCCGTTGCGACGAGCCCAGTGGGCGGATCCAGGATGTCGGCAGCGAGCGAACCCGCGGACGTGTCCGTGTCCGTCAGGCGCGCCAGGGTGGTCGATACCGGACCGATCGCCGTCGAACCGACGGCAAGG
>JAOUEG010000248.1 GCA_029858845.1 Chloroflexota bacterium
TGCTCGACATCCAGGCCGGCGGGGGGTCGCCGCTGGATCTCATCCGGGCGAACCCGTACGACAACACGTGGGAGCCGGACTGGCCGTACTTCCGGATCGCCTCGATCCTGGGAACGGGGCTGCTCCCGCACCGGGCCACGACCTTCGGGCTGCCCGCGCTGCTTTCCGTGATCCTCCTGGTGCGCGTGTCGCTGGGCCGCCGTCCGGCCGGGATGCTGCTGGCGGGCATGCTGGCCGCGCTCCTCGCGCCGTTCCACCTCTACTTCTTCCCGGCTGCCTACCTGCTGGTCGGCCTGTTCGTGGTCGCCCGGCGGGCGTGGCGGCGGCGAGGCTGGCTGCGGGATGCTGCGCTCTTCGTCGCTCCGATCGTCCTGGCCGTGCCGTTCATCGTCGGGCCACTCCTCCAGCAGAGTGACCGCGGCTCGATCCGCTTCGTCCAGGGCTGGTCGGAGGCGCGGTTCGAGGATGGTCCCGGGGCCGTGGCCTTCTTCTACGCGACGAATCTGGGACTGCCCCTGCTCCTCGGCGCGCTCGCGCTGCTCGTCGCGCGCCCGCCCGGACGAACGTTCCTGGCGGCATGGGCGGTCGCGCTCTTCCTCGTCCCGAACCTGGTGGTCGCCGGCGCGGTCGAGTTCGACATGAACAAGTACTTCCAGGTCATGGGGGTGGCGCTCGCGATCCTCGGCGGATGGGTCCTGCGGCGCCGGTCCACGCTCGTCGCCAGCCTCGTGATCGCCGCCGCCGCCGTCTCGCCGGTGCTCGTCGCGACGTGGCACGTGATGTCCGAGTCGGTCGCCCTGAGCCCCGGCCAGGAACAGGCCGCGCGCTGGATCCAGTCCAACACGCCGCCGCGCTCGGTGTTCGTGACCGATGCCTTCATCAACAGCCCGGTCGACTACGCCGGACGCCTCCGCGTCACCACCTTCGGGCCGTATGCAGCGAACCTCGGCTACGACCCGGCACCGCGTGAGGCAGACATCCGGACCTCGTACTGCGACGGGCCGGACGCCGCGGCCGACGTCATGGTCCGCTACGGCGCGGACTACGTGCTCTCGCCGGGCGGCCTGCCCGGCTGTGCCGGCGAGCAGACCGATTTCTCGTCGAGTGCCCGGTTCGAGACCGTCTACGACGAGGAGGGAGTCGCGGTCTGGCGCCTGCGCGAGTGATGCGCGACCCGGCGCAGCAGGCCCTCGGCGATCACGACGATCCGGTCGGTCGCGTCGGCGTCATCGCGCCGGGCGGCAACGGAACGTCAGCCCTTCGGCTCGACGACGATCGTGACCTCCGGGGTCATCCCGGCGAAGACCTTGATGGCGACCTTGTAGGTGCCGAGAGACTTCAGCGGCTCCTCGAGATCGATCTTGTGGCGGTCCACCTCGATCCCGCGGCGGGCGAGCGCGTCGGCGATGTCCTTGGACGTGATGGAGCCGTAGAGCTTGCCGCCCTCGCCGACCTTGACGCCCATCGTGAGGGTCGTGCTGGCGATGCGGGTCGCGGCGATCTCGGCCTCCTCCCGCTCGCGCTTGCGCTTCTCCTCCCGGCTGGCGATGTCGTGCTGCCAGGCGCGATAGGCGCCGCCGGCGGCGGGGACGGCCATGCCCTGCGGGATCAGGAAGTTCGTGGCGTACCCGTCGGAGACCTGCTTCATCTCACCGCTCTTGCCGAGCTTGGACACGTCCTTGGTCAGGATGACCTTCAAGTGATGGGATCCTCCCTGTTGATCCAGGTCCGCAATCGGGGCCCGAGATCCAGTCGACTGATGGCGCCCCAGGCGTCGGAGATGAGTCTGGGGACCCGCCGGATGGTCCGACGGACGGGGCCCGGCGTCAAGCGCCGGATCTGGGCGACATCGCGCTCGAAGGCGGATCGGTCGATGTCGAGCTGAGCGAGCTTCTCATCGAGCAGGTCCTGTGGGACGCCGTCGATGAAGACGTCGACGGCGAGGACGACGACGATGAGGTCGTCCAGCCCGCCGACGAGCGGGAAGTCGTCGGGGATGAGGTCTCGACCGAGAGCCAGATAACCCGCGGCGGCGCCGAGCAGGACCTTGCGCTCCCGGGGCATCCGGTCGTCGAGGACGAGCGCGGTGATGAGGCGGACGTAGTCGGGGATCCGGCTGGCGACCGGCAGGAACGCGAGGAGCGACAGCATCCGCGTGGCACTGGCCCCGCGGATGCTTCTCGAACGCCTGCGCTTCTCGCTGGTCCGGGCCATCGAGCCCTCCGTCGTCGCCCGGTCAGCGGCGATGCGTTCCGTTCCCGGGGACCGGCAGTCTACCAGCGAACGACCTGACGCTCGACCCGTGCTCGGCCCGGCACGCCGGCCGGACCGATCCGCCGGCCGTCTTGACATCGAACGTCCGTTCGGTATCATGGTTCGGAAGGAGGCGCGAGTGACCAAGCACGACGCCGAGCGCAAGGTTCGGATCCTTGACTACATCGCCGCGACGCTGCGCGCCCGAGGCTACCCGCCGTCCGTACGCGAGATCGCGCAGGCGGTCGGGCTTGCCTCCACCTCCGCCGTCCACCACCACCTCCAGATCCTGGAACGCGAAGGCTTCCTGGAGCGTGGTGAAAAGGAGAGCCGAGCCATCCGGCTCACGCCGACCGCGGCCATCCGCCTCGGGCTCACGAGCGAGCTCGTGCCACAGGCGACCTCGGCGGATTCGCGGGTGCTCCCAGTCATCGGGGAGATCGCGGCCGGCGGACCGATCGAGGCCTATGCGGATGCGTCCGAGAGCATGGCCGTGCCGGACATGCTTGCTCCCAGTGGAGACGCCTACGTCCTCAAGGTCCGCGGCGATTCGATGATCGAGGCCCACATCGCCGATGGTGACTTCGTCCTGATCCGCCCGCAGACGACCGCTCGCAATGGCGATATCGTGGTGGCCCAGGTGGAGGAGAACGCGGTCACCTTGAAGCGGTTCTTCAAGGAGAAGGATAGGATCCGGCTCCAGCCCGCGAATCCCGCCTACCCCTCCCAGTTCTATGACGACGTCAGGATCCAGGGCAAGCTCATCGGGGTGATCCGCCGGCTGGACTGAGCTCCGGCCAGGTTGCCCGGAGATGGGGATATCCACAGGGATCGTCCACAGTGGACCCACAGCGCGGGCGATTCCGTGGACCAGGCCCGGTCGCAGCCGAGGGTTCGTGGACGGCTGAGCGACCCTGACCCGGACAATGACGGACCCACCCAGTCACCGGAGTCCCGCCACGCCGTGATCGACCGCCTTCCGCCGCAGAGTCTCGAGGCCGAGCAGTCCGTGCTCGGCGCCATCCTCATCGACCGTGACGCCGTGGTCGAGGTCGCGGAGTTCCTGCGCCCGGCCGACTTCTACCGCCAGGCCAACGGCCGCATCTTCGCGGCGATCCTGGACTTGTTCGAGCGTCGTGAGCCGATCGACATCGTCACTGTCGCCGAGTCACTCGAACGCCGTGACGAACTCGAGGCCGTCGGCGGACGGGCCTACCTTTCGAGCCTCTCCAACGAGACACCGACCGCGGTCCATGCCGCCCAGTACGCCCGGATCGTCGAGCGCAAGGCCGTCCTCCGCAACTTGATCGGCGCCGCCGGACGCATCGCCGGGATCGGCTACGAGGATCCGGCCGAGATCCAGGAGGCCATCGATCGCGCGGAGGCGGAGCTCTTCGCAGTGAGCCAGAAGCGCGTCGACGCGGGCTTCT
>JAOUEG010000249.1 GCA_029858845.1 Chloroflexota bacterium
GAGCGCCGCGTCGATGCTGAACTGCGTGTCCATGAATCCTTGGGCACAGGTACCGTCCGGTACCTTCGCAGCGACTGGGGCAACGAGCGCGGCGAGCACCAGACTCGCCAGCAGCATCCCTGACCCCAGCGACCCTGCATTCCTGTGAGATCGTGACGTCCGCATCGGCGGGCACCTCATCGGGCCTGCGATGTCGGACGACGGGACGCCGCCCGGGGGGGTCGCAGTCCCGAAGCATAGGGCATCGGGTTCGCGCGAAGCCACCAGCGGCTCCGTTGGTGGCACCGGTCAGCCAATCGCCGGGTCTGGCAGGGCATCGTCGAAGACTTCGGCGAGCAGTACGGATGAGCCGGGATCTCGTATCCATCGCCCTCGAGGTCGGCGACCTGCGGGGCAAGCTCTATCGCGTCGCCGGGACGGACGGGCCGATGAGCGAGGAAGCTCCGCCTCATGGACGCCATCCCGACCGGATCCGGCACGAGTCGGACGCGGAGCGGTCCGAGGTCTACGCGATCGCCGTCGGGGTAGCTCGGCAAGGGGGCGAGTCCGGTAGCCAGGGCAGTGACCTGACACCGTAGGTTGCAGTCGCTGCGCCCGTCCGGTGGATCCCGCACCGGCAGGCTCAACCGTATGGAGAACCGTATGCAACGCGCCCGCTAGGCTACCCAGCGAGGGCGTATTCGTGCGTGGGATCGGCCCTACTCGCGCTTCGCGTCCCCGAAGATCGTGTTGTGCCAGGGCTTCTCGGCCTCGCCCGTCAGCTCGATCATCACGTGCTTCACCTGCGTGTGCTCCTCGAACGAGTACGTCGACTGTCCTTGCCGAAGCCGGACTGCTTGAAGCCGCCGTGCGGCATCTCGCTCGCGACCATGAGGTGGTCGTTCACCAGGACGTGGCCGAAGTTGAGCCGCCGGGCCACGTTCATCGCCGTGAAGACGTTCGTCGTCCAGACGGAGCTGGCCAGACCGTAGATCGTGTAGTTGGACATCGTGACGGCCTCGTCCGCAGTGTCGACTGGGACGACGACGAGGACCGGCCCGAAGACCTCCCGCTGGACGATCTAGGTGTCCTGGGCGGCGTCGGTGATGAGCGTCGGCCGGTAGAAGGCCCCGCCCTCGAAGCCGGGTACGGACGGCCGTTCGCCGCCGCAGGCGATCGTGGGGCCGGCCTCGCGGGCCCGCTGGACGAAGCCGTCCACCCGCTCCACCTGGGCCGCACTGTTCAGGGCGAGGACATGTGGCCGTCATGCGGTACCATCCGCCCGGAGCGCCCTCCTTCCAGCGGGTGGCGCCCAACCACATCGTGAGGGGCACGCTTGGCGGAGATCGGGTCCACCTTCGGCGGTCGCTATCGGCTCGACGAGCTGCTCGGTCAGGGCGGCATGGCGACCATCTACCGGGCCACGGATACGCAGCTGGGCCGCGAAGTGGCCATCAAGTTGCTGCGACCCGAGTACCTGCGTGACCCCGACTTCGGTTCACGGTTCCGGCAGGAGGCGCAGAACGCCGCGTCGCTGAGCCACCCCAACGTCGTCACCGTCTACGACTACGGCGAGGATCCGTCCGGGCCGTACATCGTCATGGAATACGTGGACGGCGAGGATCTCGCGACCATCCTGCGCCGCAACGGCCCGCTGCCGCCCGCCCAGGCCGCCCGCGTGACGGCAGCGGCCGCTCGGGCACTCCAGGCGGCGCATGCCCGCGGGATCATCCACCGAGACGTCAAGCCGGGCAACGTCCTGATCGCCCGTGACGGGCGAGTCAAGGTCGTCGACTTCGGCATCGCCAGGGCCATCGCCGAGGCTCAGCTGACCCTGCCCGGCACCACGCTCGGCAGCGTCCACTACTTCAGCCCTGAACAGGCTCGCGGGGAACCTGCCACGGCGGGTTCCGATGTTTACGCGCTGGGCATCGTGCTGTTCGAGGCCCTGACCGGTAGTCGCCCGTGGGAGGGCGACAGCGCTGCGCAGGTCGCCCTCGCCCGGCTCAGCGGACCCGTCCCTGATCCCACCCTGATCCGACCCTCGCTGCCGCCGGATCTGGCGGCGATCGACCGCAAGGCGTTGGCCACGGCACCGGAGGACCGCTTCGCGTCCGCCGGGGCGATGGCTGATGCCCTGGAGCGGACCAGTGGCGCAGCCGGGATGGCCGCGGCCGCCACGGCGGTCAATCCCGTCGCCGCTGCGGCGGCGGGGGCGGCCGTGGCCGGCGTGGCCCGTTCGAACCCTCCCGGGGTTGCCTACCCGCCGGACGCCTACGCCACGTCGGATGGGCCGCCGCCCCCGCCTGCAGATACCCCCGGAGGGGCGGGTGACGACTCGGGTCCCGGGCCGGCCGTCTGGATCGCTGGCATCCTGGCGATCGGCCTCCTGGCCGTGATCGCCTTCCTCGTCTTCCAGGCACTGTCCGGGCCCAGCGGTCCGACCGAGCCCACGGACGTGACCGTGCCCAATTTCGTGGGCCAGGTCCTCGAGGAGGCCACTCGCGAGGCCGACGGGCTCGGGATCAAGCTCGTCCCCACGTCCGAGTCCTCGGACCAGCCGGTCGGGACCATCCTGGCCCAGGACCCGCCGGAAGGTGCCACCGTGCCGACCGGCTCCGAGGTCGCCGTCACGGTCGCCGCCGGAGTGGAGACCGTCCCGGTGCCCGACCTCCGCAATAGCACGGAGGCCCAGGCCGTCCAACTGCTGCTGGAGGCCGGCCTGGCGGTCGGCACGAAGACCGAGGACTTCGACCCCACGGTTCCGGTGGGACTGATCTTCTCGCAGAGCCACCAGCCCGGGTCCATCGTGGCCAAGGAGACCGCGATCGACTACGTGGTCTCGATGGGTCCGGAACCGAGCCCGACTCCCAGTCCGACACCGACGCCGACACCCACGCCGACCCCGACACCGACGCCAACCCCGACACCCACCCCGACGCCCCCGCCGACCGAGGCGCCCACGCCGCCGCCGACGGAGGTACCCACGGAGGCACCCACGCCCCCCGCGCCCTGAGGCCCTCGACGGGTCAGATCTCCAGGTCGCCCCAGAGATCCCAGGCCGGTTCGGTCCGCGGCGCGATCCGGCCGACCGGATCGGGATGGGGCGCGACGGGAGCAAGGCCGCCGGGACCGCCCGGCTCCGATCCGGACGGGTGGCCCACCTCGACGAAGTCACGCCGAGGTCGTCGGTCGGACGACGGCGCTGGGTCGACTGGTCGGGAAGGCGGTCCTCCGACGGTCCGATTCTCGGGTCGGCACTCCCAACAAGCTCGCAACTCATCGCCGACCAATGGGACGCGCTTTCGGTCCAGGCCGCAGTAGCCCATGTTGGCGGCGACCGACCGGCGGAAGTGACGGCACGTGCCGCAGGCGGTGGAGGAGCGACGGCAGACCCAGCATCGCGCCGTTTCGGCCTGTGGTGTCCCGCAATGCGGACATCGCCATGTCGGCATGGGCGCGATGGTAGCTGCGATCGCGCGCCCTGTCACCCCCGCCCGTTCGACGGTCGGCCGGGGCCCGACAGGGTGGCGCTACTTCTTGATCGTGATGACCGTCTCGTCCGTGGTCGTGCCATACGACTCCGTCCGGACGAAGGCCCCGGCACTGCCGCCGCCTGGGTCGGCTCCCTTCGGGATGGTCGTCCGGAAGACCGCACGTCCGTTAGCATCGGTCGTCGCCTCGCCG
>JAOUEG010000250.1 GCA_029858845.1 Chloroflexota bacterium
ACCTGCTGAATGCCGCGGCGGGCGATATCGCGGCCTTCGCTCGCATCGTCGCGGAGCACCACGATCACATGGCGCGCGTGTGCTTCGTGATCTGCGGAGACCAGGACATGGCCCAGGACGCCGTCCAGGCTGCCTGGCCCATCGCGTGGCGCAAGCTCTCGTCGCTTCGGGAGCCGGATCGGCTGCGGCCGTGGCTGATCACGATCGCGGCGAACGAGGCGCGCCAGGCCCTCCGTCGCCAGCGACGCCGCGGCGTCGTGGAGATCGACGTGGCGGACGTCGGCGGCCGCCAGCACGACCCGTCCCTGCTAGCCGCCCGGATCGACCTCGTGGCAGCGCTCCGACGCCTCTCGGCGGAGGATCGCTCCATCCTCGCGTTGCGCCACATCTCCGGGTTCGATGCGACGGAGATCGGCCGCGCCATGGGAATGTCCGCTTCGGGAGTCCGCTCGCGCCTGGCGCGAGCAGCCGCCCGCCTCCGATCGGAGCTCGATGATGACTGACGACGACCTGGACCCGCGACTCGCAGGCGCCCTGCGGGACTACTCCCGGGGTGGCGTCCGTCCGATCGACGCCACGGCGATCGCCCAGGCGGCGACCGAGCGGACCTGGCATCGACGACGCATCCCGGGCGGGACGCCCGTCGCGCGGTGGGGGACCTGGCTGCCGGTCCGCGCGATCAGGCCCGCGTGGCTGCTCGTCGCAGCGGCTGCGGTGGTGGTCGTCGCGGTCGCGAGGATGGGCCTGGTGCCGTCCTTCGGCGGTGTCGGCGGCCCGTCCTCGGAGCCTTCACCCTCACCCATACCGAAGGCGGCGGCCTCGCCATCGCCGGTGGCCACGACCTCCAGTTCGTCCGATCTCACCCACTCGCTGGTCGTGGATGGCGTGCCGTTCTCCGTCCAGCTGCCCGCACCGAGACTCGGGCACGAGTGGGAGATGTACGGCAGTCAGCACGTCAGCAAGAGTATCGCCGGACCCCAGGGCGCCGAGGGCGTCGTGTACTGGGCAGGCTTCCCGGACGGGACAGACGCAGACCCGTGCATCAACGCGCCGCTCGAGCGATGGAGCCCTGCGACGGTGGCGGATTACATCGCGTCGGCGCCAGGAACGGAGCTCGTCACGGCCCCGCGGGATGTCACCGTGGGCGGGTACCCGGCGACGTACGTGGCAGTCGTCGTTCGCGAGGACGCGGGGTGCGACCCTGGGTTCTTCTACAACTGGAAGGCGCAGACGGGCGGGGCGATGTGGGGCGAGACGGTTCCGGGTGACTCGATCCGGGTGTGGCTGGTCCGGGTGGGCGATCGGCTCCTGTTCATCGCCGGCGAGACGCATCGGGACCTCACCCCCGGGGTCGCGATCACGGACGCGGGACGGGCTCGCCTCGAGCAGGAGATCCAGCAAATCGTCGACTCGATCCGGTTCGAGTAGTCAGCCGTGCGGCGCAGGGCGCACCGGGGGTGTCATTCGGCGCTGGCGCGCCCTGAGGTGCCTCACGAGCAGAGGCCGCGCGGCGTCAAGTCCATCTTCGGCGCCCAAGCGGGCGGTTGCCGGTTCCCCGACTGCCCGAGCGGACCCCGCTTCCCGCCCGGACGCGCCACCGACCGCGAAGTCGGAGTCATCGCCGCGGTCCTCGTCACGGACTCCGAGATGGCGGCTGCCCACCGCGTCAGCCTGTCGCACTTGGCCGTGAAGCATCACCTGCAGAACGTGGCCGACGAGCGCATCACCGCCGACATGGCCCAATCGGCCAACTAGAAACCGAAGCCCGCCGCCCGCACCCTTGAGGGCATGACGGCGCCTTCGTCGCGGGAAGGGGCTGGTACCGCGAGCACCAGTCCGCTCATCGCCAGACGCCGTCCGGGTGGACGTGCGACGCCTGCTACCCAGAGGAGGAACCCAGCGCATGACCGCCATCGCCACGCCCGCCCGCCGCAGCCCGGCAGCAACGAAGGCCGAGGGCGTCGTCCGCACCGCCCGCCACCTCTACTACTTCAACGGCTCGGGTCCGTGGCCCGGCGTCACGTCGATCACGCGCGTGCTCGACGCGCCGGCGCTCACCAACTGGAAGCTCGGCGAGGTGGCGCGGTCGGCAGTCGAGAACGCCGAGCGGCTGGTGGATACCGGCGAACGACCGCCGGGATACCGCCCGGATACCGCCCGTCGGATAGTCGCAGCGAAGCAGGAAGCCACGAAGGCCTCCCGCAACGCCCAGAGGGCGCCATCGGGAGGCATGAGATGAGACGCACAGACAGGAACAGGGCGGCCTTGCTGACGATGCTCATGGTCATCGTGGCGGCCTGCGGATCCGCGACCGCCAGCGGGGACCCCCCGCCACCGGGGACCCCGCCCGCTACCGGTTCGCCCGCCGCCACCGGTTCGGTCGCCGAGGCCGAGCTCCCCGCGCCGGACTACGCCTGGGCGTTCGATGGTGACGGCAGGGCGAGTGCCGGGGGTATGGACGTCGAGTTCCTCGGGGCCTACGAGTCGAGTGCCGATGCGGTCGCGTTCGACGGTTACACGGGTCACGGGATGGCTGCCGAGGGGTTGGTGGACACCACCCGGTCGTTCACATTGTCGGTGTGGGCCAACTACGCCAAGCCTCGCGGACAATCGGCTGTGCTCGAAGTGCTGGGCGATGACAGCTATGCAGCTGCGCTTGCTGTCGGCGGCGACAGCGAGTGGTCCTTCGCCACCAAGACGACCGACACCACCGGCATCGAACATGCCATCCAGGTTCAGACCGCACCGGGTCTCGCCGGCTACCGTTGGACACATGTCGCCGGCGTCTACGACAGTGACGCAGGCGTCATCCGTCTGTATGTCAACGGTGAGCGCGTCGGGGAAGCGCCCACGGATGTGCTCTTCAGTGCCCGAGGCCCGCTGGCGATCGGGAGAGGACAGTACGACGGAGGGCCGGGCAACTTCTGGCCCGGCGCCATCGACTCCGTCGCCGTCTACCAGTCGGTGCTCACGGACGCACAGGTAGCGGCGATCCACGAATCGACTCGCCCGTCATCGTCACCCCCGCCGCTCCCGGCCCCTGATCCGTCGACCTACGCCAACGGCATCCTCAACGGAACCTGGGACTTCGTGCTCGACGACGAAGGGGCACAGCTGTTGCTCGAGGACTACGCGGACTTTGTCGATTCCGCCGACGAGGTCACGGTTCGACTCGGCTTCGACGACCACGAGTGGTGGGAAGGCGTCCTGTTCGACGGTGAGCTCATCCTTCACGACGGCGTGCCCGAAGGCGCCGGCGGAACCTTCATCATCGACGGAAACAACCTGATCGTGACCGAATCGGAGGGCGACGGCGTCAATACCCGGACCCTCGCGGACAACCGATTGACGCTCGAGCTGGTCGAGTTCTGTCCGGTCGCCGACCCCGGGCAACTGTGTGAAAGGGTTGATCCACTCGCGCCCGAATGGAAGGGGCCCATCATCCTCTTCAATCACACGTTCACGAAGAGCAGCGACGACCCCAGCTACTGACGGAGGGAAGGCACGATGACGGCGTGGGCATCCGCCCACGCCGTTCGTCGGTCCGTGGCGCTCAGTCGAGCGGTTATGTGGGGCCCTTGCCATCCTCCGGCTCGACGAGTCCCAGCAACCGGGCTCGAGCGACCGCCTCGTCGCGATCGCCGACGCCGAGCCTGC
>JAOUEG010000251.1 GCA_029858845.1 Chloroflexota bacterium
CTGATCGAGGACGGAGCCACGCTGGAGAACACCCCCGAGACGTTCGCCTGGCTGCGCGGGTTCAAGGACCGGCTCCAGGCGCCGACACCGGACGCGCTGGTGCTCGGTGAGGTGTGGGATGCGGCATCGGTCGCATCCCGCTACGTCCGGGAGGGTTCGCTGGACCTTGCCTTCGACTTCGGCCTGGCATCCCAGATGCTCCAGGCGGTCCGCAACGGAGACGCCACCTCGCTCGGCTTCATCCAGTCCGAGGTGAGCGCGGTGTACCCGACCGGTGGCTACGCGGCGTTCCTCAGCAACCACGATCAGGACCGGGTCTTCGACGCCGTCGGTGGCGATCCGGCACGGGCCAGGCAGGCCGCGACGCTCCTGCTCACGAACCCCGGGGTCCCGTTCATCTACTACGGTGAGGAGGTGGGGCTGCGCGGGCGCAAGCCTGACGAACGCATCCGGACCCCGATGCCGTGGGACATGACGCCGCCCGGCTATGGCTTCACCACGGGGGAACCGTGGCAGCCGATGGCGGAGGGCATCGACACGGCGAACGTCGCGGGACAGAGCGGCGACGCCGATTCGCTGCTGTCGCACTACCGCGATCTCATCCGTCTCCGCGCCGGAGAACCCGCGCTCGGACCGGGAGGCACCCTGACCCCCGTCCAGGCATCGGATCGATCGGTCTATGCCGTGATCCGCGATGACCCCGGATCCGGAGTGATCGCCGTCATCTCCAATCTGTCTGACGAACCCGTCGAGGACGTCGTGCTGTCGCTGGACACCGGCCCGCTGTGTGGCACGCCGACCGCGGCCGTGCGACTCGGTGACCCGGGCGTCCCCGTCGCCGCCCCGCTCGTGAACCCACTGGGCGGCTTCGTCACCTGGGACATCGGGCCGATGGCCGCGCACCAGGACCTGGTGATCGCGCTCGAGCCCTGACCATACGGCCGACGCAGCACGACCGGGGCGCCCGGGCGGCACGTGCGCTCGAGCGGGCGCACCCGTGAGCGAAGCCCGGCGCCATGCGGGCCCGCCGTCTGGCGGGCCCGCGACGAGGCAGGCGCTCCGATTCGATCAGCCCTTGACGCCGCCGATCGCCAGGCCGCCGATGATGTACTTCTGGAGGAAGATGTACACGATCGACACTGGCAGGGCGAACATGATCGCGAAGGCGCTGAACTCGGACCACGGCGTCTGGGTCGCGTACTGGCCGACCATCCCGTTGAGCGCGACCGCCAACGTGAACTGTTGAGGGTCGGACAGGAAGATCACCGAGAAGTAGTACTCGGTCCAGCCGGCGATGAAGCCGAGGAACCCGGTCACCGCCAGTGCGGGTACCGCCAGGGGCAGGATGATCCGCAGGAACGACTGGTTGCGCGTGGCGCCATCGACGGATGCCGCCTCTTCCAGCTCCTTCGGGATCGTGTCCAGGTAGCCCTTCAGGTTCCAGATCGCGAACGGCAGCGCGCTGGAGGTGATGGCTACGATGACGCCGATGAGCGTCCGACCGAGCGTGAACTCACCGATCTGGATGCGAGTCAGAAGCACGAACAGCGGGGTGATCGTGGCCACGGCCGGCAACATCAGGACGCCGAGGATCGCGACCATCAGCACCTCGCGTCCGCGGAAGTTGAGGCGCGAGAACGCGTACGCGGCGCTGACCCCGATGAGCACGGCCGCGACGGCGGTCAGCGACGCGACAAGGAAGGAGTTCCGGGCCAGTTCGAGGAACGAGACCGGGTTGCTGGTCGGCTGCTCCAGGACGTTCGCGTAGGCCTCGAAGGAGATGCCGGGCGGGATCAGGTTGAGGCCGTCCGGCCGGGTCAGGCCGCGAGGATCCAGCGACAGGCTGAGGATCCACAGGATCGGGAAGATGACCGTGAAGGCGATGAACAGGCACAGAAGCTGGTACAGGATCTGGCGACCCAGGGGAAGCTTGCGCTCCTCCGAACTGGAGCTCCTCGACCAGATGCGGAGCCCGGTCCGTCCGGTGCCGCGAGCGGCGAGCGATGTCATCAGGCTCTCTCCTTCCGCTCAGGCGTCATAGCGCGCGGTGGCCCGCGCCAGACGGTTGGTGACCAGGGTGATGGCCAGCAGGATGAAGAACAGGATGATGGCGAACGCCGCCGCCACCCCGTACAGGCGCTGCTCGTTGACCAGGCGGAACGCCTGCGTCACCAGCAATTCCGTCCTTCCGAACGGCTGACCGGCCGTCATGAAGTACGACAGGTAGAACAGGTTGAACGTCACCACGAAGCCGTAGATCGCATACGGCAACATCGCGGGACGCAGATAGGTCAGGGTGACCGTCCGGAACTTCTGCCAAGCGGACGCGCCGTCCATCTCTGCCGCCTCGTAGAGCTCGCCCGGGATGCTCTGCAGCGCGCCGGTGGCGACCACGGAGTTGAGCGGCCAGCCCAGCCAGGTGTTGGCGGTGAGCAGGGCGAAGTAGGCGAGCGGGAGTGGGATGAACGGGATCGGGTCCTCGGCCTGGCGCAGCCATGAGATCTGGAACGTCTCGGGCGGGATCGCGAACCAGCCGCCGATGACGGTGAGGATCTGGTTGATCGCGCCGTACTGCTCGTCGAACATGTTGCGCCAGACCGTGGCGACGATGATCGGGGGGATCACCACGGGCAGGATGTAGACCGCCCGCCAGAATCGCTTGAAGCGAAGACCCTGCTGGTTGAGCGTGACGGCGATGACGACACCGAGGATGACGTGGATGACCACGTTGCTGAGCGCCCACCAGAGATTGAACAGGACCAGCCGAACGAACTCGAAGTTCGGGATGGACAGATTGCTGCTCAGGATCCTGACGTAGTTGTCCACGCCGACGAACGGCGGAGCCTCGGCTCCCGCCCGCAGGTTGCGCAGGCCGAAGTCCGTGAAGGACATGTACGTCTGGTAGATGAGCGGATAGAAGGTGATGAGGCCCATCACGATGAAGGCCGGGGCCAGGTAGAGGTAGGCCGTCCTCGCGTCGCGGCTGAAACGGGGACGTCGTGGCCGTTGCTGGAGCTGGGCCGACGCCGCGGTCATCGGTTCATCGCCTCCTCGCTTCGCTGGGACAAGGACGGGAAACGCTCGGGTTGGCCCGAATGATGCGACAGCGGGGCTCCGGAGGAAACCCCGCTGTCGCAAGTGGTGCGTCGGCTGGGCCCGCGGTGGGAACCAGCCGACGCCATCGGTGGCGGAAAGGACTAGAGGCCGTTGGCCTCGTTCATCGCGGCGCACGCGTCCGCGACGGCCTGCTGCGGGTCCGCACCCGACTCAAGGACGAGCTGCAGCGCGTTGCCGAAGTTGCCCCAGAAGTTGTCGAGCTGCGGGACCTGCGGGCGCGGATAGCCGGTGGCCACCGCGTCGGCGAAGCCCTGCGTGATCGGGTCGGTGATGGCGATGTTCTTGTTCGCCGGGATGTGGCCGGAGACGTCCACCATGATCTGCTGCGCAGCCTGCGTGGTCATCGCCAGGGCGAAGTCGACCGCGAGCTGGACGTCAGGGGTGTTGGGGTTGATGTACCAGCCATCGACACCGGTCAGCGGCTGGGACGGTCCGACGGGACCGGCCGGCATCGGTGCGACGCCGACGGTCGGGACGGCCTCCTTGTAGCCGCCCGTGGCCCACGGGCCGTCGACGATCAGGTCGATGTCGCCGGCCT
>JAOUEG010000252.1 GCA_029858845.1 Chloroflexota bacterium
CCGCATGCCAGGCAGATCGCTGCGTCGTCCCTGCGCGCGAGTGGTCCGTCATCCGTGTCGTGGATGCCACCCAAGGGCTCGAAGTTGGTGGTGAAGTCGCACTTCGGGTACTTGGCGCAACCCCAGAAGACGTTACCGGTGCGGCGAGCGCGCCGCGGAACCAGGTGTCCGTCCCGGTTCTTCGGGCAGACCACCTCGAACGGCAACGGATCCGGAGGCGGCGGTCCGTCCTTCTTGATGTAGTCGCAGTCCGGATACCTCGAGCAGCCGACGAACGGACCGAAACGCCCCCGCTTGCCCGCCAGCGTGCCCTCGCCGCACTTCGGGCAGATCTCGCCCGTACCCTCCTGCGGCTGGAGCTCTTCGCCCGGGAGCGGACGTGACTCCTTGTGCTCGGGGAAGAGCGAGCAGGCGAGGAACCGGCCGTTACGACCCAGTCGGATGACCATCGGGTGGCCGAGCGAGCAGACCTCGTCGGTGGCCTCGGTCGTGAAATCGCTCCGCTTGAGCTCGCGTCGCTTCTCGTCGACACGGTCGCGGAGCGGGCCGTAGAACGCGCGCAGCATCGGCACCCACTCGCGCTCACCGCGGGCGACCTCGTCGAGCTCCTCCTCCATGCGTGCGGTGAAGGCGAGGTCGACGTAGTCGCCGAAGTGGGCCACCAGGAGGTCCGTGACGATGCCCGCGACCGGCTCCGGCCACAGGCGGCGCTCCTCCACGCGAACGTAGCCCCGATCCACGATGGTCGAGATCGTCGCCGCGTAGGTCGACGGTCGCCCGATCCCATGCTCCTCGAGCGCCTTGATGAGCGTCGCCTCCGTGAAGCGCGGCGGAGGCTCCGTGAAGTGCTGCGTGGGGGTCACGTCACGGACCGTGGTCGGATCGCCCTCGCTGAGCGCGGGCAAGCGCCGGCCTTCCTCCTCATCGGCGTCCTCGTCGTCGCGACCCTCGGTGTAGACGCGCGAGAAGCCCTCGAACAGCGTCCTGGTGCTGCTCGCCCGCAGCTCGTACGCTCCATCGGCGAGGTCGACGGTCGTGGTCTCGAGCTCCTTGGGGGCCATCTGCGAGGCTAGAGCGCGCTGCCAGATGAGCCGGTAGAGCCGCAGCTCCTCCGGCTTCAGCGTGTTCGCGAGCGAATCGGGATCCCGCCGGAACGATGTCGGCCGAACGGACTCGTGCGCCTCCTGCGCACCCTTGGACTTCGTCTTGTAGACGCGCCCCTTGGGCATCGTGAACGACTCGCCGAAGCGTTCCCCGATGACCTCGCGGGCCTCCCCCATCGCCACGCCGGCGATCGCGGTCGAGTCGGTTCGCATGTAGGTGATGAGGCCGACGTGTCCGTCCGGCGTATCCGCGCCTTCATAGAGGCGCTGGGCGATCGACATCGTGCGCTTGGGGCTGAAGGACAGCTTGCGGCTGGCTTCCTGCTGGAGCGTCGAGGTCGTGAACGGCGGAGCTGGTGACCGCTTCTGGGTCCGCACGCCGACCTTGCGAACGACCGGGCGAATGTCGCGGAGCGCCGCCACATGCCGTTCGGCCGTCGCTTCGTCAGCAACGTCGAGGGCTTCGCCGTCGATCCGCACCACCTCGGCCACGAAGGTCTCGCCCGCCGCCGTGGCGAGGATCGCCTCGATGGTCCAGTACTCGCGAGCCGTGAAACCCTCGATCTCGCGCTCCCGCTCCACGACGAGTCGGACCGCGACGCTCTGGACCCGTCCGGCCGACAGGCCGCTGCGAACCTTGCGCGACAGCAGCGGGCTGAGCGTGTAGCCGACCAGGCGGTCCACGATCCGTCGAGTCTGCTGCGCGTCCACGAGATTGCGATCGATGCCACGGGGATGGGCGAATGCCTCCCGGATCGCCCCCTCCGTGATCTCGCTGAAGGTGACCCGACGGGTCTTGGACGCGGGCACGTGCGCCGCCTCCGCCACGTGCCACGCGATCGCCTCGCCCTCGCGATCGAGGTCCGTGGCGAGGAAGACCATGTCCGAGCCCTTGGCCGCCTTCTCGATGTCATGGACCTGCTTGCGCCGATCCTCGCTGATCACATATTCCGGCTTGAAATCGTGGTCCACGTCCACGCCGAACTTCCCCTTGCCCGGATTCTCGGGGAGATCGCGCACGTGACCGTACGAGGCCAGGACGCTGTAGTCCGGGCCCAGATAGCGCTCGATGGTGCGCGCCTTGGCAGGCGATTCGACGATGACGAGGTTCTTCGGCACGGCCGGGAGTGTAGCACCGGGTCCTTGGCTGACCCGCATCGGGACCGGAAGCCCGTCTTCGGCGCTGCGGTCGCGCCCGAAGGGCGCGGGATCAGACCTCGCGGATGCGCCGGAGGAAGTCCTCGTCGATCTCGAGTTCGCTCTCCGCCTCGTCGTCCGCCGCGGCGCCCGTCTCGTCAGGAACTCGCGCGGCGACGGCCGCGGGCACGGGCATCGGCAGATCGGTGCCCGCGACGGCCGCCGGCGGGATCTCCACGAACCGGATGTGGAGGTAGGGGAAGAAGAACACGGATGCGGAATCGTCCACGAAGATCGGGCGCTTGCCGTTCATCGATCGCAGGTTCGTGCAGCGCAGACCGACGTCCCCGGCCGCGGGCAGCTCGAACAGGTCCGCCAGGAGCGGCTGCTCGTTGTTGATATGGAGGACGGCGTTGCGGATCACCGACGCATCGTGCCCGCATGGACCGTCGCCGGGCAGGGACCCGATGGTCCCGGCTACGGGTGGTAGAAGTCGACGACCAATCGCACTCGACCCGAAGAGACCCAGACGCCGATCCCGACACGATCGTACTTGCTGTTCATCAGATTCACGTAGTGGCCACCGTTGTACGACTTCTCGCTCTGGAAGAAGCGGTGGCTGGCCAGTACCGCACTGGTCGGGTTGCCGGAGCGGCAGCCGAGGTTCTCCGCCCAGGTGTAGTTGGTGTAGCCGGCGCGGCGAAGCCGGTCACCGGGATTGCCGCCCACGAAGTGACTGCACAGATTCCTGGTCGCCAGCAGCTTGGCGTATGGACGCGCGACCTTCGCGCTGATGCCCGAACTCAACTTGAGGGGGGCGACGTTCCGACCGCCAGGGCTGCTGCAGGCTCCCGTGGAGGTGACCCAGCCGCCGGTGCGCGTGCAGTTCATCAGCTTCAGGTAGTAGCGCTCGACCGAAGCCCAGCTGCCCGAACCGACCGACCCGCCGCCCGTCGACGTCGGCGGCTTGGGCTTGGAGGTCGGCGCTGGAGCCTTGGGCTTCGGCTTCGGCTTGGCTTTCGTCTGGAACGTGGCGCGGCCGTCCTCCGCGAGGGCGGTCCCCTGCGACGATCGCGCCGTCGCAGCGACCGTGGCGACGATCTTGGAGTCGTACGGCAGCAGTTCGTCCGGTTCGAACACCAGGACCTTGTCGCCTTCGGCGAAGCTGATCCTGCCGGTCAGCGCGGTCCCGTCCGCCGTCACCTTGAACGCCGACTTGGTGGTCTCTCGATCCATCTTGCGGGTGAAACGAACCGAGATCGCGACATCTCGCTCGACGTCCTTCGTGTCGGCCCGCGGTCGGAATCGAACGACGGCCGGGGCCTCGACCGTCGTGACCTCCAGGGTCGTCATGCCGAGCGCCACACCGTCCTCATCGAGCACGCCGTCGACGGTCAGCCGGTAGC
>JAOUEG010000253.1 GCA_029858845.1 Chloroflexota bacterium
GTGCCATGATGGCCGCCATGCAGCGAGCCTCGGATCCCGAAAGCCCAGACGAGACCCTGTCATTCGACACGCTGGCCGTGCACGCCGGTGCCGAGCCGGATGAGACGACCGGTGCCGTAGCCCCTCCGATCTACCAGACATCGACGTTCGCCCAGGACGGGGTCGGGAGGCCCCGGCGGGGCTACGAATACGCTCGCTCGCAGAACCCCACCCGCGAACGACTGGAGCGCGCTGTCGCCGTGCTGGAGGGGGGCAGCCACGGCTTCGCGTTCGCATCCGGATCGGCCACGACAGCGGCCATCGCCGAGCTCGCCGGACCGGGGGAGGGGATCGTCGTCGGAGACGACGTCTACGGCGGCACGTATCGCTACCTGGAGCGAGTCCGAAAGCCGGGAGCCGGAGTCACGACATCGTACGTGGACCTCGCCGCGGGCATGGACGCGCTCTGGGAGGCACTGGACGAGCGGACGCGCCTGGTCTGGTTCGAGACCCCCACGAATCCGCTGCTCAAGGTCATCGACATCGCCGCCGTCGTCGCGACGGTCGGAAGACGGGTCGCCGAGGGCGGTCGACGTCCCCTGATCGTGGTGGACAACACGTTCGCGTCGCCGGCGCTCCAGCGCCCGCTGGCGTTGGGCGCGGACATCACCTTCCACTCGGCGACCAAGTACCTGGCGGGCCATTCCGACACGGTCGTCGGCGTCGCCGTCACGTCCGACGTGGAGGTCGCCGAGCGTCTGCGCTTCCTTCAGAACGCCATGGGCGCGGTGCCCGGCCCGCAGGATTGCTACCTGGTCCTCCGCGGGCTCCGGACCCTGCACCTCCGGGTCGAGCGCCATCAGGCGAATGCTCGTGCGGTCGCGACGTTCCTGCGCGGACGCCCGGATATCGCGACCGTGCGCTACCCGGGATCGGGGGGGATGGTGTCGTTCCTCCCGGCCGCCGCCCCGGGCGGCTCGCCGACCGCCGCGGAGCGCGCCGTCGCCATCGCGGAGGGCACCCGCCTGTTCACGCTCGCCGAATCGCTGGGCGGCGTGGAATCGCTGGTCGAGGTACCGGCCGCCATGACCCATGCGTCGGTCGCGGGCTCCCCGCTCGAGGTCGATCCGGCATTGGTGCGGCTGTCCGTCGGGATCGAGGGTGTGGACGACCTGATCGCGGACCTGCGCCGCGCCCTGGACGGAGCCTAGCTGGTCACCACACCTAGCCGCCTGCCATCGCCGGCAGCAGGACGAGGGTGTCGCCGTCGGCGACGGGGGTGTCAAGCGCCTGCAGGTGACGGACGTCCGTGTCGTTGAGGAAGGCGTTGACGAAGCGATTGAGATCCCCGTCCGGCGCCAGGAGCTGGGACTCCAGGCCCGGGTGGGCCGCGACGAGGCCGGTGATCACCTCGCGCACCGTGCCGCCCGGCACGGTCACGAGCTTGGCGCCACCGGTGGCCACGCGCAGCGTGGGCGGGATCCTCACGGTGCTCATCGACCGTCCTCCAGCCATGCCTCGAAGGCTGACAGGCTGGCGCGGATGACCGGGGCGAGGCCCGGCTCGCCGGGATGGGCACGCCCGCCCTCGAGGGCACCCGGTGCCAGCCCGAGCGTCCGCGCGTCCGGCGTCTTGAGTCCGTTGCCCGTGAGCAGTGCGACGACCTCGTCCCCATCGCGGATGACTCCGCGTCGCCGGGCGGCGGCCACCGCACCCAGCGTCACGCCGCCGGCGGTCTCCGGATAGATCCCCTCCAGGCGCGCCACGTCACGGATGGCCGCCGCCGTCGCACCGTCGGGTATCGCCTCGATCGAGCCGCCGCTGCTGCGCGCCAGATCGACCGCATAGCGGCCGTCCGCCGGGTTGCCGATCGCCAGCGAACGGACGATGGTGTCCGGCTCGCGAACGGGTTCGATGACGTCCGAGCCGAGTTCGAACGCGGTCGCGACCGGCGCGCAGCCTGCCGCCTGGCCGCCCACGAAGCGGATCGGCCGTCGCTCGATGAGGCCCAGCTCGGCGAGCTCCTCGAAGCCCCGGGCGACCCTGGTGAACATGGCGCCGCTGGCGACCGGGGCGACCACGACATCCGGCGAGCGCCAGCCGAGCGCCTCGGCGATCTCGTAGGCGAGCGTCTTCGACCCCTCGGCATAGAAGGGACGCAGGTTGATATTGACGAACCCCCAGCCGGTCTCGTCCGCGACCTCGAGGCACAGCCGGTTCACATCGTCGTACGTCCCCATGACCGGGACGACCGTCGCACCGTAGGCGAGCGCGTGGTCCACCTTGGCGGGTTCGAGATCGGCCGGGATGAAGACGTACGCGGGCAGGCCGACGGCCGCAGCAGCGGCGGCCGTCGCTCCGGCCAGATTGCCGGTCGAGGCGCAGGCGAGTGCCGGTACGCCGAACTCGACGGCTCGCTCGGCGGCGACGGCGACCGCCCGATCCTTGAACGACAGGGACGGGTTGCGGGTGTCGTCCTTGATCAGGAGGCGCTGAACGCCGAGCACCGGAGCGAGTCGCTCCGCCTTGAGCAGCGGGGTGGATCCAACCGGCAGGGAACGCCCAGGCACGGCGTCGACAGGGAGGAGCTCGAGGTAGCGCCAGATCCCGGGGGCGCGCTGGGCGATCGCGTCCTTCGTGAACGTGGCGGCCGCCACGGCGTAGTCGTAGCTCACTTCGAGCGGCCCGAAGCACGCTGGACAGACGTATGCGATCGCCAGCGGCTGCGCGAGGCCGCAGTTGCGACAGGCCATGCCCGTGATCCGGGGCGCGAGGGCGGCCCGGTCCTGCGACGCGGGATGGCTTGTGGTCTGCTGTGGCAGGGTCCGGGTGGTCACGATCGGTCTCCAGGGTGCGCGGACGGTCGCGTGGACCGGCGTGGAGGACGGGGACCCTGGTTGATCGATGGGGCTCCGGAGAGTACCCGTATCGTGCAGGGGGCCCTGCCCGGACTTGGCACCTTGCCGACCTCGCGTCGGTAGGTTGTCGTGGCGTCAACGGGCCGGTCCCTCAGCCATCTCTTGATACGTGCTCTTCGGTTGTGCCGGGATGCTACGTGTCCACCGCCGCCGGCGTCAAGGCGCGGAGGGCCGATGGATCGAGGGTCGGCCCGCGTGCGGCCCCGGCCGCTACCGTTTCGATACCGAGACGCAACGTGGTAGCATCCGCTCAAGCGCGACTGTGGAAGCCGACTCCCGCTCGTCGTCGGATCGCCCCTCGGGGTGGGACGCCGCCGAGCGGTACGCGCGGCCGGTCGATCCGTGATGTGATCGCCCGCCGCCGAGGAGTCCGAACCAGATGACGACATCGCTTCCCCCCCGACCCGACGACCCGTCAACGCTGGAAGGGGCGTCCGTTCGCCCCGCCCTGGGTCGCCGGATCCTGGCCAACATGTCCACGGCTGAATTGATCGAGGACGCGATCCGATCCGGCGAGGGCATCATCGCCGCCGAGGGTCCGCTGGTCGTGCGCACGGGCAAGCACACCGGTCGATCGCCCGAGGACAAGTTCATCGTGGATGAGCCCACGAGCCGCGACAAGATCTGGTGGGGAAAGGTCAATCGTCCGATCAGCGAGGAGCACTACGATCGGCTGCGGGCGCGCCTTGTCGACTACTGCGCCGAGCGGAAGCTGTACGCCCAGGATTGCCTGATCGGCGCT
>JAOUEG010000254.1 GCA_029858845.1 Chloroflexota bacterium
CTCCAGGAAGGGCAGGCTCTCGATGTCGCCCACCGTCCCGCCGACCTCCACGATGACGACGTCCGGCTCGCTGTCGCGGGCGACCCGCCCGATCCGCTCCTTGATCTCGTTCGTGATGTGCGGGATGACCTGGACGGTGCCACCGAGGTAGTCACCGCGGCGCTCCTTGGCGATGACCGCCTGGTAGATGCGCCCGGTCGTGACATTGGAGAGCTGCGACAGGTTCGCGTCGATGAACCGCTCGTAGTGGCCGAGGTCCAGGTCCGTCTCGGCGCCATCATCCGTCACGAAGACCTCGCCGTGCTGGTACGGCGACATCGTCCCCGGGTCCACGTTGATGTACGGGTCGAGCTTGAGGATGGAGACGCGAAGGCCTCGCGCCTTGAGGATCCGACCGACGCTGGCGGCGGTGATGCCCTTGCCCAGAGAGGAGGTCACGCCTCCGGTCACAAAGACATACTTCGCCATGGGTCTGGGGTCCTCCGGGGGTTTTTCGAATGGTACCCAACCCGGGCCTTGGACGCGAATCGCGGGCGGGTCGGTGGCCGGGCGGTCCGTGCCGCCACGAACAGCGGGAAGGGGTGATGGGGCATGAACCGGTACGTCCTGCTCTACCTGGCGACGGTCCCGGTCTTCTTCGCGATCGACCTCGTGTGGCTGGGGTTCGTCGCGCGTGACTTCTACCGGGATCAGCTCGGTTCGCTCATGGCCGAACAGATCGTGTGGCCCGTCGCGATCCTGTTCTACCTGCTGTTCATCGCCGGGCTCGTCTACTTCGCCGTTCGGCCGGCCCTGGACGTCGGGGGCTGGCGGCGGGCGCTGCTCCTGGGTGCCGCGTTCGGCTTCCTCACGTACATGACCTACGACCTCACGAACCTCGCGACGCTCCAGGACTGGCCGGCCACGCTCACCGCCGTCGATATCGCCTGGGGCACCCTCCTCGGCGCGACAGTCGCGACGGCGAGCTACGGCATCGGGCGACGGATCTTCGATCGCTGAGGCCGTCGACCGACCGCACTCCGCGCGCGATCACCGTGGCTCCGCCCCGACGACGAGGCGCAGGGCATCATGCCGATCATGGGCATCGATGTCGCGGGATCGTCCCAGCTGCGACGCGTGGAGTCGTGATCGGAGGCTCGCGGTGCGAGGCGGACTTCGGGCCCCGGGTGCGACTCATCCGCCGGCGCGGCCTATCGGAAGATCTGGCCCCAGGTCATGGATTTCGTGGCTACCTCGGGATTCCGGGCGAGTTCGTCCCGATCGGGGTCATGCCGGTGGGCAGGCCCCTGCCGGACGTTCGGTCGCCCAGCCTCAGGCGCGGTCGCGTGCCGTTCGAGGCGTTCGCTCGCTGGGGTCGCTGGGATTGGCGGCGCGGCACCTTCGAGCTCGCGGCGCCCCGGACATCCGACGACCGGCCTCAGCGGAGCGCTCTCCGATCCGGTGGCCACGAGCCGATCGGTGGATCGATCAGTCCCTCGCCCCAGGCTTGCTCGCCGCAGAAGAAGCCGTTGGGCGACAGGGCTCCGGGTTCCAGCCGTGGCAGCGTCGCCGGGTCCGCCCGCCAGGCGCGCAGCGTCTCGGCCAGCCAGGTCTCGATCTCGCGGAACTCCGTCCAGCGCTGGAACGGCCAGCCGGCCTCCAGGCAGATGCGCACCAGCGAGTGCTTGGCGAAGACGACGTCGCTGTAGCCCGCGGCGTAGCGATCGCTCTCCCCGTTGCCGATGAACACGACCCGGCGCCCCGCGGCCCGGTGGGCGAGGACCCGGTCCCGCTTGCAGGTCCCGCAGACCAGGCAGCGGGGGTTGCCGTTCGGGTAGGCGATCGTGGCGTGACGGCCGTGGAAGGTGGTTCGGGCGGTGATGATCGGTAGTTCCGGCATGCCGAGCGCTTCCATCGCCGGCTCGATGAAGAAGCCGAACCCGTCCGACACGATCTCGACCGGGATCGCGGCCGCCCGGGCGAGGCGGGCGAACGGGACGAAGCCGGCGTCGTGGGGCTGGGCGGCGGCGGTCGCGAGGAGGTCGGCCGGGTCGGAGTCGACCATCGCCATCTCGAGGGTCATCAACCGGCGCGAGCCCATCAGGCCCGCGTCATAGGCGGCGACCTCCGCCTCCCAGCCACCGGTCACGTACTCGGCCATGACGACATCGGACACGTCCGTCTGGGCGATGGTCCCGTCGTAGTCCACGAGGATCGCCAGGGGAGGCTCGCCGTCGCGCACTGGTAGGACCGGCGGGGCCGCGCCGATCCCCGCTTCGCGGGTCATGACCGGACCATCGCAGCGCGGCGGGCCGCGATGCGCGTCAGGCCCACCCCGGTGACGATGATCGCTCCGCCGGCAACCTGACCCGGCCGGATCGGCTCGCTCAGGAACAGGAACGCAAGGAAGACGGCCATGGCCGGGACGAGCGACTGGACGGTGGTCACCCGTGTGGGCCCCAGCAGTCGCACACCGTTGAACACGATCACGTTGGAGAGCCCCGCGGCGAAGATGCCCGAGTAGCCGATCGCGAGCAGGATCGGGAGCATGCCGCCCGCCGCGTCGAGGTCGACGGCACCCGGCGCCGCGAGCTGGGCCAGGCCGACCGGAGCGAGCACCAGGGTGCCGCCGATCGTGGCCAGGGCCGTCAGGATGAGCGGAGAGTGACGTCGCAGGAGCATCGCGCCAAACGCCGTGTAGACCGCCCAGCAGAGCGCGGCGCCCAGCGTGAGCGCGAAACCGATCGGGGATCCCGAGAGCTCGATCCCGACGCCCGCCGCGACCACGACGACGACACCGAGGAACGACAGCACCACTCCGGTCCCCTTGAGGGGCGTGAGCGTGTCCGTGCCGATCAGCACGGCGATGACCGCCGTGAGCACGGGTGTCGCGGCGATCAGCAACGCCGAGTCGCCCGCTGGGATGCTCTGCAGCCCCACGGTCCAGAGGATCTGGTAGCAGCCGAAGCCCAGGCCTCCGAGCAGGATGATACGGCCGAGGTCAGCCCGCGGCATCCGCACGACGCCACCGTGCCAACGCAGGAGGCCGAGGAGGGTCAGCGAGGCAAGCGAGAACCGCAGGAACGTGAAGCCCACGGGCGGCATGACGCTGACGGCGCCCTTGACCACGATGAAGTTGCCGGCCCACACGACCATCACGGCCAAGACGCTGGCCTCGACGAGGCGACGATCGACGGACAGACCGACGCCCGCCGTGCGACCGGCGGGCGTCACCGCGGCGGATCGATCGGGCGACCGAGCCGGGACTCCGGCGGGTCGACCTGGATCGGTCAGGCGTCCTCGCGGTCGAGTTCGAGCAGTTCTTCGTCAGCCTCTTCGGTCAGCTTCAGCCAGACGAACAGGCCGGCCAGGACCGCGAGCGGGATGATGATGAGCGCACCGAGCGTGATTCCAAGGGCGACGGCGACGGTCTTGAGAGCCTTCATGGCGACCTCCTCGTGAACGGGTCAGGCACTGGTGGTGGAGCCGGTGCCCGGGACGGTCACCGGTTGACGCATGGTGGGACCCGCAGCGACGAGCTGGGCGATGTCCTCGCGGGTGAACTCGGCAAGCGCATGGTGGCCGCCCGCCTGGCCTCCCATCAGGAGGCGCACGACGAACGCACCCTCCTGCTCGAAGAAGAAGACGTCGCGCGG
>JAOUEG010000255.1 GCA_029858845.1 Chloroflexota bacterium
GTTCACGGTGGTTCTCGCCGGCGTCGTCCTTGTGCTCGTGACGACCGCCCTCCGTCCACTCGTCAATGCTGCCGTCCTCACCTGGGCGTCGGACAACCCGGGCGCCCTTCGGTTCGGCTTCGTGGCCGACATCGTTCGGGAGGACCTGGGTGACGCCCTGATCGTGCCGGCGTCCACGGATCCGGCCCAGGTCGAGTTCACGGTGATCGGCGGCGACACCGCCGCGACCATCGGCGCCCGCCTCGAGGACGCGGGTCTCCTCGCGGACCAGCGCGCGTTCGTGTTCATCGCCACCGAGCGCGGCCTGACCGGGGACCTCCAGCAGGGAACGTTCCTGCTCCGCAAGAACATGACCCCGGACGAGATGGTGTCCGCCCTTCTGGCGCCTCCGGCCATCCCGTACGTGGATATCGCGCTGCGGACGGGGCTCCGGCTGGAGCAGGTCACGGCAAAGCTCCAGACGCTGCCGCTGGAGATGGACCCGCGCGCCTTCTACGAGCTGGCGATCGACCCACCAGCCGCACTGCTCGCCGACTACCCCTGGCTGCAGCGGGTCCTGAAGGACGCCCGTGAGGGCGCATCGCTGGAGGGGTTCCTGTGGCCAGCAACGTACCGGGTGCTACCGGACACGACGCCGGACGAGCTCCTTCGGCTGATGCTCGACCGGTTCATCGACGCCGTGGGCGAGGAACGCCTCGACGTCCCGGCCGAGCGCGGGCTGACCTTCTACGAGGTGCTCACTCTCGCATCCATCGTGGAGCGTGAGGCAGTGCTGGATGAGGAACGCGCGCTCATCGCCGGCGTGTATCAGAACCGGATCGACAAGCTCCCCGGGGTCAAGACGGGCCTGCTCAACGCCGATCCCACGGTCATCTACGCGGCGGACACCGTGAACCTGGCTGCCCTGCCGTTCGACGAGTGGCAGCGATACGTCTTCTGGACGGTCCCGGAGACGCCACTGGCCAAGCTGGAGCTGCCCGAGGACCTCGCGGGCTACAACTCGTACGTCATCCCGGGCCTGCCGCCAGGCCCCATCGCGACACCGACGATCGCGTCCATCGACGCTGCCCTCGCCCCGAATACCAAGGACAAGTACATCTACTTCCTGGCGGTCCCGGACGGGAGCGGAGCGCACGTCTTCGCCAAGACGAAGAAGGAACACGACACGAACCGTGCCAAGTACGGCTACGGGTGACGACGGTGTGGCCGGTACCGGCTGATTTCGCACAACCGCCCACGCCTGCGCAGAGGGCCGCCTGGGAGGAGGCGGATCGAGCGGCACGGCCGACCCGCCTTGAGCGCCTTCGCGCCCGTTTCGACGATGCCGGGATCGACGCCTACTTCGGCGTCCGACGCGAGCACATGCGCTACCTGACCGGGTTCACCCTCGCCGAGGGCGAGGAGAAGTCCGCCGGATCATCGGGGCAGTTCCTCATCGGGGCGGACGACGTGGTCTGCCTCGCCGATTCGCGATACGCGATCCAGGCGCGCCGTGAGGCCCCGGAGGCGCAGATCGCCGACGTGTACGGCGATCTGCCAGCTCGATGGGCGGAGCTCGTCGCACGGCTCGGTGCCCAGCGGATCGGTGTCGAGGCCGGGTTCGTGTCGCACTCCACCTGGTCGCGCCTGGTCGATGCCGCTCCCGACGTGGAGCTCGTGCCGGTCGAGGGTTGGATCGAGGCGGACCGGGCGATCAAGGAGCCCGCCGAGCTGGAACGCATCGCCGCCGCCTGCGCGGTGGCGGACAGAGCCCTGGCACGCCTCTTGCCGGAGATCCGTCCGGGTGTCACGGAGGCCGACCTGGCGCTCCGGCTCGAGTGGCTCATGCGAACCAACGGGGCCGAGGCCCTCGCCTTCGACGTCGCCTGCCTGAGTGGGCCCGAGGCGGCCCTGCCACACGGCGCCCCCGGAGACCGGCCGGTCCAGGACGGGACGGTGTTGCTGTTCGACTTCGGGGCGCAGGTGGCAGGCTATCGCAGCGACATGTCGCGGACCCTCTTCGTCGGCGAACCGTCCTCGCGGGACCTGGCCGTCTACGACGTCGTGGCGCGTGCCCAGCAGGCCCCCATCAGCCACCTCGAGGCCATCCTCGCTCAAGGGGCCGCCCTGCCATCGGGCCGACTGCTCCATGGTCTCGCCCGGCAGGTCATCGTGGAGGCCGGCCATGGCGACCACTTCGGTCACGGCACGGGGCACGGGATCGGCCTCGCCACGCACGAGCTACCGTCCCTTGGCCAGGCGGCGGCCGAGACCCCGCTGCCCAGCCCGACCGTCTTCTCGGTTGAGCCGGGCATCTACCTCGAGGGCGAGATGGGCGTGCGGATCGAGGACCTCGTGGTGCTGGACGCCGAGGCCCGCCGCCTGCAGCAGCTCACCCGGTTCCCGAGCGAGGTCGTCGTCGTCGGTCGCTGATCGAGGAGAGCGTCGCCTCGAGCGCCGTCGCGAAGATCGGGACCTCGGCCGCCGAGAAGGCCAGTGGCGGACGGACCTTGAGGACGGTGCCCAGCCGTCCGCTCGTCCCGACCAGCACGCCACGCTCACGCAGCCCTTCCTTGACCGCGGATGCGATGGTCGCGTCAGCGAACTCGACACCGATGGCCAGACCGAGGCCGCGCACGTCCAGGATCGCTGGCTGCCCGCCGGCGAGATCGCGGATCGCGTCACGCAGCATCGCGCCGGCCACGAGGGTGCGCTCGAGGACCCGCTCGTCCTCGAGGACGTCCAGGACCGCGAGGGATGCGGCCACCGACACCGGGTTGCCGCCGAACGTGCTGAAGAAGACGGTCTCGTCCGCGAACCGCCGGGCGATCTCGTGGCGGGTGATGACGGCTCCGACCGGGTGGCCGTTCCCCATCGGCTTGCCCAGCGTCACGATGTCCGGGGTGATCCCGGCGGTCTGGAACGACCACATCGCCTCGCCCGTCCGCCCGTGGCCGCCCTGGACCTCGTCCGCGATCCACAGGCCGCCGGCCGCCTGGGTCGCCGCCAGCCAGGCTTCCGCGAGTCCGGCCGGGAGTGTGGGGTAGCCGTCACTGGTAAGGACGCCATCGAGGATGGTGGCAGCCAGGGCGAACCCGCGATCTCTCAGGCGCTCCAGTGCCGCCTCGAACGAGCCGGCATCCCGGTGGTCACCGCGCGCCCGGTCCGGCACGGGCCAGGTTTCGACGTGGTCGGGCTGCGAGCCGCCAGGCCAGGTCTCGGGCGAGAGGGCGGCCATGGCGTCGGAGATGCCGTGATACGCGTGCTGGGTGCACAACCCCCCACGGCGTCCGGTGAACGCGGTCGCGAGGCGCCACGCAAGGTCGTTGGCCTCGGAGCCGGAATTGACGAGGAAGACGGTGTCGAGCCCGGGTGGGCAGGTCGTGACAAGGCGCTCGGCGAGCTCGATCGCGCCGGCGTGCAGGTAGCGCATGTTGGTATTGAGCTCGCGCGACTGGCGGCTGATCGCCTCGGTCACTCGCGGGTGTCCGTGCCCCACGCACGGCACGTTGTTGTACGCATCGAGGTAGCGGCGCCCGTCCACGTCCGTCATCCAGACGCCCTCGGCGCTCGCGAGGTGGATCGGCCGTTCGTACGTGAGCGGCTCCAGGGCGGGCCCCATCACCCGCGTCCGCCGCGCGGCCAATC
>JAOUEG010000256.1 GCA_029858845.1 Chloroflexota bacterium
GCTCCTCGACTCTCCGAAGGCCGCGTTCGCCTGGCTGAGCTTCGCTTCCGAGGCGGTGGGCGAGGACCCGGCCGGGTTGACGCGCGATCGCGTCCGGTCCTTCCTTGCCACGCGGCGACGGGAGCGACCGGAGGAGTCGGGCGGCGTGGGCCACGCCGTGGAGGCTCCTTCCGAAGGAGACCTGCGCGTTGCCTACGGGCGGTACGTCGATGCCGACCCCGGCCAGCGCGACGCCCGACGACCGGCCTGATCGATGGAGGCCGCGATCCCACGCCTCCGCAACCCGCTCGACCCACGCAATCCCCTGGCGGGCGTCTACGTCGCGACGATGATGTTCGAGCTGGCGGAAGGCGCTCTCCGTTTCCTCGTCCCACTGAACCTTGATGCTCGCGGCCTGTCACCAGCGGCGATCGGGATCGTGTTCTTCGTGTTCTCGTTCACCAGCCTGCTCTCACGGGGCGTGGCCGGCGCGCTGTTCCGCCCCGACCGGGCGCGGCGCCTCATCGTCGGAGCGGGACTGGCCAGCACCTTCGCCTACCTCATCACCCCGTTCGTCACTGACGTCTCGGTCTTCGCGATCCTGATGGCGTTCGACGGGTTCGGATGGGGCATCGCGACGACCTGTCTGCTGGCGATGGTCATGCTCTGTACGCCGACGTCGATCTCGCCGGCGGTGGCAATGGGCTGGTTCATCGGCTTCCAGGGCATCGCCTTCGCGATCGCCACGACCGTCGGCGGCATCCTCGGCCAGGTCGTGGGGATCCAGACAGCGATGCTCATGCTCGCGACGTTGCCAGTCGTCGCGGCCATCGTCATCGCCTTCCGACTTCCTCCCGTCGTGCGGGCGACGGACGTGCCGGCGATCGCCTCGGGCGTCCTGCCCTCCGGATCCGTGGGCCGGCGCGGGGCCCTGGTGGCGTCGATCAGGCGCCTCGGCGTCCTGCCGTACGCGGTCTGGGCGGCCGCCCTCGTCGCGGTCTACCTGAACGTGATGAACGGCCTGCTGGCCAGCTTCTTCCCGCTGCTCGGTCTCGCGATCGGTCTGTCCGTCGTCCAGATCGGGACCCTGTCCAGCGTGCGATCGGGGATCTCGTCCGTGGCCCGCTTCGGTGCCGGCTGGCTCTTCGCGCGGGTGCCGGCATCACGGATGCACCTGCCCCTCCTGACCACGTCCGCCGTGACCCTGGCCCTGCTGCCGTCCGCCGGCAGCTACATCGTCTGCCTTCCCCTGTTCGCCTTGAACGGCGTCAGTCGCGGCCTCCTGCGCGTCACGACCAGTGCCGCCGCGATGGAGGAGACCCCGGGCCACCGGACCGGGGTCGCCGCCGCCGTGATGACCTCCGGCCTTGACATCGGCAAGATGGTCGGCCCGCTCATCGGCGGCCTGGTCGCGTCAGCCATCGGCCTGGAGGCGATGTTCCGAACGGTGCCCCTCGCGTTCCTGATCCTGTTCGGCGCACTGGTCCTGGTCGGCAACCGCCGGGGTGCCGGGCGTCGCACCGCGGTGGCCGATCTCGCGGCGACCGGCGACCCTGGGTCGGGCCGGCGCTGACCGCTGGCGCTCAAGTACTCGTCAGGCAGGATCGTGCCACCGCTCGAACCGGACGGGATAGTGAGCCCAGCGGGTGAACCGCTCCGTCCTGGTATCGCGCTCCGGCTGCCCGGCCGGATCGGGCTGGACGCCCCGGGCGCAGACCGCGCGGAGCTCGAGCGCGACGAGCCCGTAGATGTGCTCCTCGTCGGCGTGACCGTCCGCCGGGATGGGGAACCCGCCCCCGACCGAGCGTCCGGGGCACTGGTGTGCCCCGGCGCCGAATGACAGGCCCCAGCGCGCCACGCTCGGGTCCACGCTGCGCTCCGGGTCGAATGACTCCGGGTTCGGACCGAACAACCCAGCGTCCCGGTTCCCGGCGATGGCGTCCAGGATGACCAGGCCGTTCCGTGGGACGGCGCGCCCGGCGACGACCGTGTCGGCCTCCGCTCGACGCCGGATCCTGGGGGTGGTCGGGCGAAGGCGGAGCGTCTCGTGGATGACGCGCTGGCTGAACAGCAGGTCCCCCGCGCAACGTTGCACGAGCTCGCCGGCGGCCGGCTGGTCGAAGATCAGGTCCAGCGCGTTCACCAGCGTCTGGGCGCTGGTGTGCGTGCCGCCTTGCAGATACGTCGCCACTTCGCGGACCACCCGGCCCGTGTCGTCGAGCTCGAGCTTGGGATCGTCGCGGTGGACCAGCAGCACCGCGAGGATGTCGTGGGGCAGATCCTCGTCGCCGATCTTGCCGCGACGGTGGCGCTCGATGAGGTCGGCACGTCGATCCCAGGAGGGCCTGACCCAGTCCCGTTCGAACGCGTCGTAGCCTTCGTAGACCATCTGGCGCACCGCCTCGGGGTCCTTCGCGTCGAGGATCGCGCTGCCCTGCGAGAAGACGTCGACGTAGTGGACGAGCTCTCGAAGCTGGTCCAGGTCACTGTCGTCCACATCGATGCCCGCCCGTCGCGCGGCGAGGACGACCGACAGCAGTTCGGCGACCGGGAAGATGTCCACGGTCGGAGCGTCGATGAGCACGTCGAGCAGACCGTCCAGCACGGTCGGGAACAGGTCCCGCTCGTACAGTCGGAGGACATCCGGGCGGAACTGGGTGTTCTCGATGCGCCGGCGGGCTCGATGGACGGGCCCGTGGCTGATCGAGACCACGCCGTCGCGGATGTTTCCCTCGGCGTACGACCGGGAATCGAAGGTGCGGGACAGATTCGGGTTGAACAGTGCCTCCCGGATCTCGTCGTATCGGTCGAGCACGACCGTCGCCGGGAATTCGGTCAGCAGCTCGCCCATCGCTCGTCGCTCCTCCGTGTCCGGACCGTTGCGCTAGTTGGATGCATGGAGCACCGCGCCGTCGCGAACGACCCGGATCGCCTGGGTCGGACAACCTTGGGCAGCGCGCACCAGGAGGTCGATGTCCGCGGTCGCCGCTCCGTCCTGCGGTACCGATACGCCCTGGTCCTCGTCGATCTGGAAAGCCCCTGGCACCAGGCGCACGCAATCGCCCGATCCGATGCAGAGGTCCGGGTCCACCAAGACGTCGACTCCCACGTGCGCACCTCCCGCCAGGTCGTGCTCGAGCGTCACGACGGGCTAGATTGTACGCATCAGGGGCCACAGATGGATACAATCCTCGGACACCGTCGGCGCCGTGCAGGCGCGCAGGTCGTGGAGGGCCACCGGAATGATCATCGAGCGCGTGCTTTCAGCCGCGGCCGGGGGCGGTGTCCCTACGCTGGGCTCCTGGATCGGCGGCGCACCGGCCGCGCCCGACGCCGGCGACACGATCGACATCCACGACCCCGCGACCGGTCGCCCCGTCGCGCGCATCTCGGAAGCGGGTCCCGGCGGTGTGGGGCGGGCCGTCATGGCGGCTGCCGCCGCCTACCCGGCCTGGCGAGGGACCCCGGCACGCGAGCGCGCCGCCATCGTGCAGCGGCTGGCCGACCGGATCGCCACCCATGCGGACCGCCTGGCGGAACTCGACTCGCTCGACACGGGCAGCCCGATCTCGGCCATGCGGGCGGACGTCGCCAAGGGAGTCCGCAACATGTCCGACGCGGCGGGCCTGGCCCTCCAGATGAAGG
>JAOUEG010000257.1 GCA_029858845.1 Chloroflexota bacterium
GTCCGCGTGGCCCGCTGGGTGCGCCGGCCGGCGAGAGTGGCGTCGTGAGTTCGACCGGGACGACCGCATCGGCGCCTGGCGGGACCGGGGCCCCGGTCGCGATCCTGATGGCCGTGCCGGACCTGACGGACCGGCCGGGCGCCTGGCCCGCGCGGACCTCGTCGATCACCTCCAGCCGGCTGGGATCCTCCTCGGTGGCGGCCGTGACATCGACGGCCAGGATGGCGTAGCCGTCCATCGCGGAGTTGTCCCACGGCGGCAGGTCGATCGGACTCGTCACCGCCTCGGCGGCGACCTGTCCGCGAGCGTCGGTCAGCGCGACGCGCACGGGCGGCGTCGGGCTGTCGATCGCCCCGAGGACGGCTGCTCGAGCTTCCTCGACGCTGAGCAGTCGGTCGCCGCTCACGAGTCCGCCGCCCGTGCCCCGAGCCGGTCCCGCATCGCCTCGGCGACGCCGCGGCGCGTCACCAGGCCGGCGTAGCCCTCGGCATCCGTGACGGGCAGGCCGTCCAGGCCGGACCGCTGGAGATGCTCCAATGCCGTGCGGACGGTGGTCTCCGGGGCGATCGTGGGCAGCGCGTCCACCGACGCCATGAGGTCACCTGCCCGGGTCTCGGTCCAGCGAGCGCGCCGGACGCGCTTGACCTGTCGAGGACCCAGGATCCCGACGATATCGGACCCGCGGACCACGGGCACGGGGCCACGATCCGCCGCCAGGAGCTGGTCGGCGAAGGTATCGAGCGTCAGTCCCGCCGGGACACCGCCCACGCCACGATCCATCACGTCCTCCACGTTGATCCCTTCCAGCAGGTCCTCAAGGACGGCCACACGTTCCACCGATCGCGCACTCAGCACCAGGAACCACCCGAACATCGCTGCCATCAGGCCGTCCACCGTGGACATGCCGAGGATCAGGGCGATGCCGGCTGCCGCAGCCATGATCCCGAGCCAGCGGCCGATACGGGCGGCGACGCGGAGGCCCTCGGCCGAGTCGCCGGTCCGGGCCCATGCCAGACCCCGCACCACTCGCCCGCCGTCCAGGGGGAAGGCCGGAAGCAGGTTGACCGCACCAAGGACGAGATCCAGGACGCCGACGACGAGGACCACTTCCCCGACGATCACGATCGCGCCGCTGCCGAGCCAGCGAGCCAGTACGGCGAGACCAAGGAGACCCGCTGCGAGGGCTAGGCTCACGGCCGGCCCCGCCAGGGCGATCACGACCTCGTCCCGCGGCCTCGCCGCCTCCCGCATGGGGGTCGCGGCTCCCCCGAAGAAGTAGACGATGACCGGGCCACCCGGCACGCCCGCTCGACGCGCGACGAGCGCGTGCCCCAGCTCGTGGGCAAGCGTCGACAGAAGGAAGCCACCGGCCACGGCGAAACCGATCAGCCACCGCTGCGGCGCGGTGGCGTCCGGCACGACGGACGCTGCCTGGCCCACCACCGTGACCGTGATCACGGCCAGGACGATCGCCCACGACACGTGGACGCGGACCTCGAAACCGAGCAGCCGCGCCACGGGTAACGCGCTCATCGCGGACGCAGACGTCGCTGCGACAGGCCGGCCACGATGGCCGCCACCACGATGGCCGCGGCTCCCACCGCGATCGCCGTCTCCTGCCAGAACTGGAACGGGAACAGCTGCACCAACCGCTCCGTGGCGGGATCGAAGGTATAGGAGCCGCCCGCGAAGAAGATCCGATGGAACAACTCGAAGAGCACGTCAAAGGCGATGAACGCGAAGCCGCCGACCAGCACGAGCCCGACGATCAGACCGAGGGCCCCGCTGCGAACCGAACGCCACGACGACTCGGCCGCTGCGTCGCGGCGGCGTACGACGACCACGCCTGCCGCGGCCACCATGAGCCCGGTCGCGACGTAGAAGGCGATGAACACGTTGCGCACGTCCCGCATGTGCCCGCGTTCCCGCTCGTTCAGCACGGGCTCCCCCGCGACCGCCACGTCGAAATCCGGCGGACCCAGCACCAGGTCAACGAGGATCGCGTCGGTCGCGACGCGCAGGTCTTCCTCGCCATACCCGGTCCACGCCGTCGCCTGTGCACGACCCTGCTCGAAGGCGATCCAGTACGGATTGAGGAAGAACGGGATGACCAGGGCGATGATCGCGAGGGCGGTCGCCAGGGCGATCACGAAGGACCCGATACGGCTGCCGGCGGATTGCACCGGGGCATCGTAGCCCGTCGGGGCGGCACCGCCCGTCGGACGGTCGCCTACTGGTCCTCGAGCGTGCGCGCCTGGTCCCACCAGCCTTCGATCGTGAGATCGGTCGGCGGCAGCTCATTGAGCTCGGTGGCAGCGCGATGGATCCGCTCGGAGAACGCATCCAGGGACAAGGCGAGGATGTCCCTGAGCCCGTCGATACCGGCCTGGATCAGAAGTTGGTGCTCGTTGGGTCCGAAGCTGGCGAGATTGAGCATCAGGGCCTCGTCCCGCCACATGAGGACGTCGTTGGTGTCGGCGGCGACCTGGTCGGCCAACAACTGGCGTCTGGTCGGCGTCTCCGAGCGTTCGAGCAGCAGGCCGGTCGTGAACGTGCCCTGGCGCTCGAGGCGTGCGAGATGGACGGGTTCGATGCGAGTCAGTTCCGTGATCGGCGGCATGGCGCCCATTATCGCGGTCCGTGGGGACGCGTTGCACGGCGCCCGGGAACGTCGGTGGAGCGGCGGCGTATGCTCGGCGACATGGACCGCTGGCAGACCATCATCGAGCCGTTCCGGATCCATGCCGTCGAACCGATCCGTCTCACGACCGCCGCCGAGCGGGAGCGGGCTCTCGAACGTGCCGGCTGGAACCTGTTCGACCTCCACGCCGACGACGTCCTGATCGACCTCCTGACCGACTCCGGCACCGGCGCGATGAGTCGCGACCAGTGGGCCGCCATCCAGCACGGCGACGAGAGCTACGCCGGGAGCCCGAGCTGGTTCACGTTCCTCGAGAGCGTCCAGAGCCTGTTCCCCTTCCGGCACGTGATCCCCACGCACCAGGGGCGAGCCGCCGAGAAGATCCTGTTCAGCGTGGTCGGCGGGCCGGGCAAGATCATCCCGAACAACACCCATTTCGACACCACGCGCGCCAACGTCGAGTTCACCGGTGCCGAGGCCGTTGATCTCGTGATCCCCGAGGGGCGCGAACCGGCAACGATCCACCCGTTCAAGGGCAACATGGATATCGCGGCGCTCGAGGCCCTGCTCGAGTCTCGGGGTGACGACGTTCCCGTCGTGTTCGTCACGATCACCAACAACTCCGGCGGCGGACAGCCCGTGTCGCTCGCCAATCTCCACGCTATCCGCGCCGCCTGCGACCGCTTCGACAAGCCGCTGTTCCTCGACGGCTGCCGGTTCGCCGAGAACGCCTGGTTCATCAAGGATCGCGAAGCCGGCCAGGGCGATCGATCCGTCGAGGACATCGTGCGGGAGATCGGCAGTCTCGCGGACGGCATGACGATGTCCGCGAAGAAGGACGGCCTCGCCAATATCGGCGGCTGGCTGGCCGTGAACGACGACGCCCTCGCCGAGGGTTGCCGCAATCTCCTGATCCTCACGGAGGGCTTCGTCACCTACGGCGGGCTCGCGGGCCGCGACCTCGAGGCCATCGCCCAG
>JAOUEG010000021.1 GCA_029858845.1 Chloroflexota bacterium
CGCCCAGCACTCATCAGCCATCCGGCCGCTTGGGTCGATCGGATCGAACGAGGCGCGAATGCGTCGCTCGACCGTTTCGTGGCCAGGGAATGCGTCGTCATGGAGGAGTCGGCCCGGGTCGAATCGTGCCAGCGTGTCCTCCCAGATCGTCGCCGCCAGGACGCTTGCCACGCCGACCTGCGCCCCATGGAGCGCGAGCGGACGGCCGACCGCCCCGGCCGCCATGTCCAGCAGGTGGCTGAGCAGATGCTCGGTGCCGGACAGGGGTGCTGTCCGTCCCGCCACGCCCATCGCGATACCCGTCAGCGTCATCCGGGCTGCAAGCTCGCCAAGCATCGTGGGGTCGTTGGCTCGAACTCGGGATGCGCCTTCGAGCAGGCCCTCGGCCCCGTCGCGGAACAGCGCCACGACACCCTGGTCGAAGGAGTCGTCCATGCCGACGGCGCCGGCGAGATACCAGTCCGCCGGTGCCGTGAACATGGAGCACAGCTCACCGAAGCCGGCGCGATTCATCGACGGGGGAGCATCACGGATGATCTCCAGGTCCACGATGAGCGTGTCGGGCCATCGCGACGGGACGGTGCGCTTGACGCCGTCTCGAAGCAGGACGGCCATGTCGTCCGAGAACGCATTCACGGAAACGGCCGTCTGGACCACGACGAACGGGATGGTCCCGGCACGCGATGACGCGTCCTTCGCGATGTCCGTGACCGTTCCGGACCCGACCGACACCACGCAGCCGGCGCCGGCGATCGCGGCATCTGCCTGGGCCAGCGCATCGGCATCCGCGTGGAGCTCCTCGCCGGCTGCCCGCAGCACGGCGAGGCGGGTCGGGAACCGGCCCGACAGCGCGGCCGTGACGTCTGCTTTGAGATCCCGGCCACCTCGCTGCATCGATGTTTCGTCGACGACCACGACGACCGGTCCCTCGCGTCGGATCGCGTCCACCTCGCGCGGCAGGTCGGCGAGTGCGTCGGAGGCGATCCGAACGTGACCAAGTCCGATCGGCCGACGATGATCCCGGTCTCCGTTCGTGCGATCGTCCGCCAATCGGCGGCGCAGATCGTCGAGGTCGACGACATCGGGAAGCCCGCGGGCGGTCGTCATGTCAGCACCGCTTCTCGGCCGAACCCCGGCTCGACGGCATCGAACAGGCGGCGGTAGCGCCCATAGGCCTCGTCGTAGGCCGTGCGGGTGCTTGGATCGGGCTCGAAGGCCTCCTCCTCCAGGATGGCCAGTCGCTCCACGGCTTCATCGAGATCCCGGAAGATTCCGGCTCCGACGCCCGCCAGCATCGCCGCGCCCTGGGCTGTGGCCTCATCCGTGGCCAGGACCCGGACGCGTCGGCCCGTCACATCAGCCTTCATCTGGAGCCAGAGCCGGCTCCGTGCCCCGCCGCCGACCACGCGGATCTCGTCGCCGACGAGCCCCATGATGTCGAGCCGATCCACGATGTCACGCAGGGCGAAGCTGCAGCCTTCCAGCAAGGCGCGGAAGAGGTGGGCGCGGCCATGATTGAGTGACAGGCCCGCGTAGACGCCCCTCGCCCGGTCGTTCCAGCGTGGGGCCGTCGCGCCGGACAGCGTTGGCAGGAACGTCACGCCGTTCGCGCCGGGCGACGTCGTGCCGGAGGTCTCGAGGTCCAGCTGCGCCAGCGATTCGCCGCCGACCGTGGTCATGAACCAGCTGACGCTGCCGCCGGACACGAACCCCGGGTTCTCCACGAGCCAGACCCGGGGATCGGCGTGCCCGTGCGTCTCCACCAGGCCGGTCGCATCGATGATCGGAGTGGACGCGGCGACGCAGATCGGTTCGGCCGTACCGGTGATGTCGACGACGACGCCGGGTGAGATACCTCCCGCGCCGAGTGTCGCGCCATGCTCGTCGCCGGTCCCGACCACGATGCGCGTGTCGGGCGTGAGGCCGATCGCCGCCGCCGCCGCCGGACGCAGGTTCGCCACGACATCGCTGGCAGCGCGGATCGTCCCGAGCGTGGTCGGATCGATCCCGGTGACCTGCAGCATGCGCTCCGACCAGGCACGCGTCGTGATGTCGTACAGGAGCGTGGAGGATGCGTTGGCATGATCGAGCACCCGCTCGCCGGTCAGCCAGGCGACAAGGGCGCTTCCCGGCAGCAGCAGACCGGACGACCGCGCGACGACGGCCGGCTCCGCTGCACGCAGCCACATGATCTTGGGCGCGACGTGGGAAGCGTCCGTATTCAGTCCGGTGATCGCCCGGACCTCGTCTTCGGCGATCTCCCGGCGCAGGTCTTCCGTCTGACGCGCCGCCCGCCGATCCAGCCAGATGATGGCGGGATGCAGGGGTTCAGCGTGGGTGTCCACCGCGACCAGGCCGTCGACCTGCGAGGCGAGGCCGAGCGTGGCCACTGCCGAGGGCGCGATCATGGTTTCGCGCAGGAGCTCCGCGACCACCTTCGCGAGCGCATCCCGCCATGCCTGAGAGTCCTGCTGAGCCCAGGCCGGATGTGGATAGTCGACATCGTACGCGGCGGAAGCCTGGCCCGCGATCTGCCCGGACGGATCGAGCAGGATCCCCTTGAGGCTCTGTGACCCCACATCGCAGCCGATCGCGTACATCTACCGGACGAGGCCTCGCTGGCGCGGTCATCAGTCGTCTGATGACTTGTCAGGATACGGCAGGGCGTCGCGATGTCAATGGAGCAGGATGTCGTGGGTCACAGGCGGGCGGGCGTCGACCCGAGGCGAGCGGACCCTCGGCCAGCGGTCAGCGGGCGGGCGCGATCTCCGGTGCCGCGTCCGGCGTCACTGCCGGGGCTTCCGATGCGACCGGGCTCTCGGCAGGGGCCTCCGATGCGACCGGGCTCTCGGCCGGGGCTCCCGAGTCGACGGGCACGTCCAGGCCCGTGCTCGGCCCGGCGGTCTTGCCCGAGGTTCGCTGGACGGCGCCACCGGGCTCCGGGTCCACCACCTTGACCCGGACGATGGTGACTTCGACGCCGTTCGCCACCAGGGAACCGCGTTCGGGCGTCAGGATGTCCAGGATCAGCAGGTAGTCGCCGGGGACGACCGGCGCGGACAGCGGGAGGCCGACGCTCACGACCGCTCCCGGGGCCATCCCCGGCGGCAGGTCCACGGGCTCGGCTGCTGCCGCGGCCGCGGAGGCGATCTGATCGATCGCCTCCGGCCCTCCGAGGGCGACCCATTGGGCGGTGAGTCGCGCCGCGACGGCGGGGGTGGAGCCCTCCGGGTCGATCGGATCGATGAAGGCCTCGTGTCCCCAGGCGACGGAGCCGACGTTGCCGATCCACAGCGACAGGTTCGTGACGGCGCCCCGCGTGACCTCGCTGGCGGCCGCGGCGACGATCTCGGCATCGAGGTCGCCGGTCACGCGCACGATCAAGGCCGGGAGCAGGGCCTGGGTCGACGCATCGAAGGCGACGCCGTCGGCGTCGTGCAGCGTCACGGTGAGCCGGTAGCGGCCGGGGTCCTCCGGGGTCTCGACCTTGAACGTGAATGACTTCTTGGCCAACTTCACCTTGACCGGGTCCACGACGTCGCCCGGTCGCTCGGCGCTCACGAGGCCGAGATCCGGGACGGCGTTGGGATCCACGGCCGAGGCGGCGCCCGCTGCGGCGGCCGCGGCGAGAGGATCGGGTGCGACAGGGTCCAGGCGGTCCCAGCGAACACTCGCCTTCATCGACTTCGGGAGCTCCTTGCGATGCTCCACGGAGTAGGGGACCTTGTAGGTGATGGACGAGCCGGCCGCCGTGGACGTGAGCGACGGCACCTTCACCGCGATCCCGGCGGCGACGAGGCTCGGTGCGAGGGAGCTGGACCCGCCCCGGGCTGCCGCCGAGGCCGAGCCCCTAGCGCCGCGCAGCACGTCGGCCGGAGCGAGCCCGGCCTTGAGGACGATGCTGCGGGTGAACCCGGAGTCCGCCTTCTCCGGGTCCATCTGGGCGACGTACCCTCGGTTCCGCGAGCTCTCGAAGGCGAAGGCATGGCCGTTGCGCGACGGCGCGGCCTTCCATGCAGCCTCGATGGACGTCCCGCCGCCGAGGACCGCCTTCACCATGTGGTTCGGGCTGGCATACGCCTCGGCGATCACGGCGGCCGCGCCGGCCTTGATGAAGCCGGCGGCGAAGTTCTCGACGCGCTGACGCGCCTGGTCGAGGGTGCCTTCCGCAAGGCCGGGCTCGCTGTTGCCGGACGCGTAGCACAGGTGGTTCAGCAGGACGACGGCATCGTCCGCGAGGCGGATGCTCTTCGCGATGCTGGCCTCGCCGAAGTACTGATGGGTCGAGTCCCCGCCGCCGGATTTCGGGTTGAGCCCGAATCCGTTCTGCGTCGGGGGATAGAGCGAATCTCGGTACGGGCTGGGCCAGCCATTGCCGTGGCCCATGTAGATCACGAGGCTGGCGCCCTGGAGCGCCGACTTCACGGCCGGCCAGGTGGCGTTCGGCGAATAGACCTCCGTGACGTCCGGGGTGTACTTGCGTGCCAGCGCGGCCGCCGCGCGAGCCTCGGCCCGGTAGCGGTCCGTGGCGCCTCCGGCCGGCCCGACGATGAGCACGACCTTGGGGACGGGACCGGCTGCCGCGACCGTGGGCGCAACCCCCGCGGCAGGGGCGACCAGCCCCACCAGGAAGAGCGCCGAGAGCAGTGCAGCAGCGATACGTCTCACGACAGGGAGGACTCCTGCGACGTCATTGTCTAGGGTAGCCAAAGGTACGCCCCAAGACCATACCCGTACGGACTCATCTGCGGCGCACTCGCCAGGACCTTCTGGTGCGTCGTGGCACCGCGAGGACCGTGTCGCCTTCGCGCGTACCATCCATCCATGCCGAATCGACTCGCCGGAGAGACCAGCCCGTACCTGCTCCAGCACGCCGACAACCCGGTCGACTGGTTCCCGTGGGGTCCTGACGCGCTTGCCCGGGCGCGGCTCCTGGACCGCCCGATCTTCCTGTCGATCGGCTACGCCGCCTGCCATTGGTGCCACGTGATGGAACGCGAGTCCTTCGAGGACGCCGCGACGGCCCGGATCCTCAACGAGCGATTCGTCGCGATCAAGGTGGACCGCGAAGAGCGCCCGGATCTCGACTCGATCTACATGGGTGCCGTCCAGGCCATGACCGGAAGCGGTGGTTGGCCGATGTCGGTGTTCCTGACGCCGGACGGGGCGCCGTTCTACGGGGGGACGTACTTCCCCGACCGTCCCCGCCACGGGATGCCGTCGTTCAGCCAGGTTCTCGAGGGCGTCGCCAGAGCATGGTCGGAGCAGCGGGGCGACGTGGCTGCGGCCGGCCAGCGCTTGGTGGAGGCCCTCGGCGAGCGATCTCGGGCTGCGGTCACGGATGATGCCCCGGCGCTCGATGGCGCGACCTTCGCCCGGGTCGACGAGGAGCTGGCCGCGCGATTCGATCCGGTCAACGGTTCATGGGGTGAGGCGCCCAAGTTCCCGCAGGCGATGACCATCGAGTACCTGCTGCGGCGGATCGCCGCGGGCGAGACGAGCAGCGCGGCGATGGTCCGCTTCACGCTGGACAAGATGGCCGACGGCGGGATCCGCGACCAGCTCGGCGGCGGGTTCCACCGCTACGCCACGGACGCCCGCTGGCTGGTGCCCCACTTCGAGCAGATGCTCTACGACAACGCTCTGCTCGCACGGGCCTACCTTCATGCCTGGAGTCTCTTCAGGGAATCGCGCGCCGGGCACTACCGCGACGTCGCCACCGGGATCCTCGACTATCTCCTGCGCGAGCTCGCCACGCCGGATGGCGCGTTCGCATCCAGCCAGGACGCGGACACCGAGGGGATCGAGGGGCTGACATTCACATGGCGAGCCGCGGAGGTCCGCGAGGTCCTCGGCGATGCCGCGCCAGCCTTCACGGCGGCCTACGGCGTCACCGACGACGGCAACTGGGAGGGCGTGACGATCCTGTCGCGCGTATGGGCCGCGCCGGACACGCCGCCGCCCCGGGACGATCCGGGATTCGAGGCCTCCCTGGCGGGATCTCGCGCGCAGCTTCACGAGCGGCGCCGCCGCAGACCGCAGCCGGCGCGCGACGACAAGGCGCTCGCGGCATGGAACGGCCTCGCCATCGCCGCGCTGGCCGAGGCCGGCCGGCTGCTCCGGGAGGAGCGCTACACGTCGGCGGCCGTGCGGGCGGCCGAGACCATCACGGGTGGATTGCTGGCGCCGGACGGTGCGCTGGGACGGTCATGGAAGGACGGCAGGGCCGTGGGGCAGGGGGTCCTGGAAGACCACGCCGACCTCGCCGAGGGACTGTTGGCCCTCTACGAGTCCACGTTCGACGAGCGCTGGTTCACGATCGCGCGCGGTCTGATGGATCGGGTCCTGGACAGGTTCGGCGACCCGGCCGGCGGATTCTTCGACACGGCCGACGACCACGAGCGATTGATCACGCGGCCCCGGGACCTCCAGGACAACGCGGTCCCATCCGGCTCGGCGATGGCGGTCACGGTGTTGCTGCGGCTCGCCGCCTGGACGGGCGAGGCCCGCTATCGCGAAGCGGCAGACAGGGCACTTGCCGCCGCCGGGCCGTTCGTCGTCCGATACCCGACGGCCTTCGGGCAATGGCTGGCCGCGGCGACGTTCGCCGCGGCCGATGTCGTCGAGGTCGCGGTCGTCGGTGATCCGGCCGTGCCGGCCACCCGCAGGCTCCTTGAACCGGCCACGGCCGCGTGGCGACCGTTCCAGGTGCTCGCGGCAGCGCCGGAGCGGCTCGTCGACCGGTCCGTGGTTCCACTGCTCACGGAACGGACCGCCGTCGGCGGCCGTCCGACGGCCCACGTCTGTCGCGGGTTCGCATGCGACCTGCCGGTCACGGACCCGGAGGCGCTCGCCGATCGGATCGGGCGATGACCGCTCGAGATCCGGTGATCCCGCGACCCGCCGCCACGGTCGTCCTGCTCCGATCGGCGGCGGCTCCGGTCGGAGGCTCCCTCGAGATCCTGCTGACGCACCGGCCGTCATCCATGGCGTTCGCCCCGGACATGCATGTCTTCCCCGGCGGACGCGTCGATGAGGCCGACGCGGACCCCAGACTGTTCGCGCGGTCCGCCATCACGGCGGAGGCCGCAGCCGAGGCTCTCGGTGGCGATCTGGCGCCGGTCGAGGCGCTGGCGGCCTTCATCGCTGCCATCCGGGAGTCGTTCGAGGAAGCCGGCGTCCTGCTGGCGGACGGTGGTACCCGGCGAGCGCTCGAGGTCGCCCGGGCCGAGCTGCTCCACGTGGCGGGGTCGTTCCCGTCCATGGTCGAGGCGCTGGGCCTGCGGCTGCGGACGGACCTGCTGGTGCCCCTCGCGCGGTGGGTCACCCCTCCGGGATCGCCGCGCCGCTTCGACGCCCGGTTCTTCGCGGCCGCCCTCCCCGACGGCGCGGACGTGAGCCTGGTCGGCGACGAGGTGGCGGCGCACGCGTGGCACACGCCCCGCGCGGCCCTGGACGAGATGGCGGCCGACCGGCTCGGGATGTGGCTGCCGACGTCAGCCACGCTGCAGGCGTTGGAGCACGTGCGGTCCGTGGACGAGATCCGGACGCGGCTCGCTCCAGGGCGACTCGACTCCGTGGCGGTCGAGGACGTGATGGACGGTATCGTGCGGGTCGTCATGCCGGCGGGCGGGGGTGTCCCCGGCCAGCCGGTCAACAGCTATCTCGTGGGGACCTCCGCGCAGGTGATCGTGGACCCGGGCGACCCCACGGGCCCCGGCCTGGAACGGATCCTGGAAGTGGCCCGTCGGCGAGGGGGACCCGTCACGGCGATCGCCCTGACGCAGGCGGACCCCGATCATGCAGGCGGGGCCGAGGCGATCCGCGATGCCCTGGACGTGCCGGTCCTGGTGGGCCAGGGTGGTGGGCGCGATCTGCCGTTCGCGGTGACCGAGGTCGAGGGCGGCGCGCTGATCGAGGCCGGAGCGATGGCACTGCGGGTGGTGTCGGCACCGGGCCCGCGACCGGACCATCTGGCCTTCGTCGTGGAGGACCGTGCCGGGCGATCCGTGGCCGTCCTGGTCGGTGATCTGGACGGGGTGCGCGGAGCGCGCTCGATTCCCGGTCCCCCGGATCACATGGCCTGGGCCCGGTCGGTGGCGAGCGTCCGTTCCGTGGCGCCGGGGGTGCCGTGGCTGGCCGGCCACCCGCAGCCGGCCGTCAGGCTCGATCCACCGGCAGCGACGACGCCAGGTTCCGGAGGAAGTTGAGGCCCTCGTCCACCTGCTCGGTGGGCGCGTAGGGCCCGGGCATCAGGAAGCATGGCCGGCCCGCGAGCGCGACGCCGGGAAGCTGGCCCCAGCCGACGTCCGATGGCCGTCCGGCAGCGATCGTGGCCGCCCGCTTGTAGATGAACACGACCGCGCCGGGTCGCCACAAGGCGATCTTCTGCCAGAGCGGACCGACGCCCGCGGTCAGGACCGCGTCGCTGGCCTCGTCGCGCGCGCTCGGGACCTTGTGCAGGTCGGTGATGCCGTGGCCCGCCGCCACCAGGGCGTCATCGGCCGTCTCGACCTCCGTGGCGGGCGGCAGGATCGTGGCGAGCATGAGCCGTCGCCAGAACGTGCGGCCGAGCCGACCCTGGTGGTAGTGGCCGGCATCCACGCTGACCGGGGACGGATTCAGACCGACGAACAGCAGTCGATCGCGGAGCGGTGGGAGGTCGGCCAGCGTGGAGGTTGCGACCCCCTCGACGTCGATCGTCGTGCGGTGCGGACCGGGGGCCGGCCGCCGCGTCATCGCCGCCAGCTCATCCGGGTTCATCGGTCGGGCACGGACGGTTCGGGTCGCTGCCACAGGAACCAGTCGCGATGTCGGAACAGCGCGATCAGCACGATGGAGTCAAGCACGACGAACACGATCGTGAAGGTGGACGGCAGGGCCGTCAGTTCCAGGAACAGCGAGATCGCAACGACGTTGATGGCGAGGATCCAGGCACGGCCGCTGCGGATGAGCGCGCCGAGCATGATCGTCGCGATGTTCAGGAGCAGGACCAGCAGCTCGATCGGCCCGACCGCTCCGCCACTGATCCGATAGCCGACCGTCCCGAGGATGGAGCTGATGCCGCCCACGATGAGGATGGCGCCGGAGATCTCGATGAGCAGTGGCCGGGGTGGTCGCTCCGGTTCCGGCGGGATCGTCTGATCCGGGATCTCGCCACTGTCCTCGGGCGTGGTGATCGCTCCACCGAATCGGCTGGTCTTCACGGAGTCGCCTGTGACGTCAAGCGGGCCGGTCAGCGTCCGTCTTGTCGGTCGCCGGCTCCTCGCCCGAGTCGTCCCCGCCGCGGGCCCTGATCTCGTCCTGCGCCTTGCTCGCCTCCGTCCGCGCCTCCCGGACGCCACGGCCAAGGGCCTGGCCGAGCTTGGGCAGTGTCTTGGGGCCTCGCCACAGGACGACGAGGACGAGGACGACGATGAGCACGACCAGCAGATCCGTCATGGCACGGATGGTACACGCGGCGGGGTATCGTGGCCGCCATGCTCCTCGTCTTCGGGCCGCGCTCCACGGACTACGATTTCGGCCCCGGGCATCCGCTGACGCCGCGACGCTTCGGGCCGGGCATCGACCTGCTCCGATCGGTCGGGGCGGAACCTGGTCTGGCCCCTGAGCCGGCGACGGACGCCGACCTGCGCCTGTGCCACAGCCGTCACTACCTGGATGTCGTCAAGCGGTTCTCGGCCGATCCGTTCGGGTTTCCCGAGGCCGGCATCGGGGACCCCGGCGACAACCCGCCGTTCGCCGACATGCACGAGGCCGCGGCGGCGGTCGCCGGCGGGTCGCTGCGCGCGATGGAAGCGATCCTGCGCGGCGAAGCGGAGCATGCCCAGCACCCCGGCGGCGGCCTCCATCATGCGATGGCGGATCATGCCTCCGGCTTCTGCGTCTACGACGATCCGGCGCTCGCCATCGCCCGCGCCCGTCGCGATGGACTCCGGGTCCTGTACGTGGACTTCGACGTGCACCACGGCGATGGGGTGCAGGCCCTGCACTGGTCGGACCCGGGAGTGCTCACGTTCTCGATCCACGAAAGTGGGCGAACACTGTTCCCGGGGACCGGCGACGCCACCGAACTGGGGCACGGCGCGGCGGCCGGCACGGCCGTCAACCTGCCGCTGCCCGCGGGTACCGGGGCGTCGACATGGTCGGCGGTGATCCGCCTCGTCCTGCCCGAGCTGGCCGCCGCCTTCGGCCCCGATGTGATCGTCTCGCAGCACGGGGCGGATTCGCACGCCTGGGATCCGCTCGCCCATCTCGAGGTGACGACCACCGCGATGAGCGAGGCGGCCCGCCTGGTGGACGCGCTCGCGCATCGGCATGCCGGAGGGCGCTGGCTGGCGACCGGGGGTGGCGGCTACGACGCGTACCGGGTGGTGCCACGCGCCTGGGCGCTGACCTGGCTCGCGGGCGCCCATCGCGACATCCCAAGCTCCACGTCGCGGGCGTGGCGTGAGCGCTGGGCGGCTGAGGCGTCGCGCTACGGGCAGGCACCGCTCCCCGAGACGTTCGAGGACGGACCCGGCGTGGGGCGGGTACCCGATGAGGCGCGTGCCGCGGTGGACGCGCGGACCATCGGCATGGCGACACTCGTCCGTAGGGCGCTCGTGCCGCGTCTGCTCCGCGAGGCGACCGATCGCGGTTGGTGGGATCCGGGAGCGCCGCGGTCGGCCGATCCGATGCCGGACGCCCCGACATCGTCCGGCGGTCACGTCACGATCCTCGACGGCATGGATCGGGCGATCTGGGCCGGCCTGGCCCTGGCCCCCCGGGTCATCGCGCCCGCCGACCCGACGCTGGCGCACGCGATCGTCGCCGCTGCGCTGGACGACGGGGCGCTGGTCACGGCCGCGATCCGGGGCACCACGGTCGTGGGCCTCGTCGTCGTGGATCGCCCGGGTGGCGATCTGCTGGCCCTCGGGGTGGCACCGGACGTTCGGCGGTCGGGACTCGCGAGAGACATCCTGGCCGTGGAGCGTGGACGGCCAGACGGGTCCGCTGCCGCGGCCGAGCTCACACTCGGCGAGCGGGATGTGGTGGACCCGCTCGACCGGGCCCACCGCGCGGCGGTCGCCCGGCACATCCTCGAGGGCGCCGGCTTCGATGTCGTGACACCGGACGCCGACCTGCAGGCGATCGATGCCATGCTCCTGGCGATGGAGCGTCCCGGATCGCGTCCGGCGCGCGGCCCCGGCCGAGGGAACGGGGGTGGCGGCCGATGAGCACGGCCCTGCCCGCGCGGGATCTCGTGGACGTCCGGCTGTCCGAAGCCATCGGGGCCGGTGGTTGTGCGATCTGCGGTGTCCGTGCCCGATCCGAGCGAGCCACGCTCGACGCCATCATCGCCGAGCGGGTGCTCGACCTGGGGTTCCGGGAGGGCCTGGAGCGCGACCATGCCTTCTGTCGCCGCCACGCGGCCGAACTCGTCGTGGCGGACCGTCGGGCGGCCGGGATCCTGGGTTCGTCCATCCTGTACGGGGCGATGATCGCGCGCCGACTTGCGGCCGCTCGCGGAGCCCAGGCGGTCCGTGGCCGTGCACGCCGGAACCGGCTCGCGGATGCGATCCGCCGGCCGCCGTGCGCGGTCTGCGATCAGGGCTTCAGCGGCGTGGATGCCGCCCTCGGGCGCCTGGTCGAGCGAGCGGCCGACCCGGCCTGGGGGCCGGCCATCGCGGCCATCCCGTTCTGCCTGGACGACCTCTTCGCACTGCTCGCCGCCGCGGGTGATGCGCCGGCCATGGCCCCGGTCACCGATCGACAGCTGGCTCGACTCGACGACCTCGTTCGGCGCCTCGAGGGCTACGCCCATCACTCGTCCCAGGATCGCCGCCACCTCATGACGGATGACGAGCGAGCCGCCGCGGACGAGGCCGCCAGGCTTCTCGGCGGAGATTGAGCGGCCCCCGCAGGGCGGCCGGCGGGGGGCACCGGTTCCGGCGCCGGGAATCGATCACCCCCGAGCTGGGGACCCGGGGGTGATCGTGGGTGGGTCGGGGTCGAATGGCTATCCGGTCGACGCGCCCTCCGCGGCGGTCGACTTGCCAGCGAGCACGGCGGGCTTCCATGGCGTCCCGAGGATCGGGAGCAGCCAGCGGTCGACACCGTAGTAGCCGGCGACCTTCCAGGCCAGGATCACGCCCACGGCGAGGGTGAACAGGACCGGGTTGGTGGAGGCCGAGCCTGCGAGCAGGAACGACATGTTCATGAAGGCCCCGAAGAAGGCTGCGAAGCCGGTCAGGATCCCGAGGATCAGGCCGAGTCCGACCGCCATCTCACCGAAGACGATGAGCGGGGCGAACCAGCTCTCGGCGCCATTGTCCAGCAGCAGCTGCAGGAAGCCTCGATACCAATCGTAGGTGATCGCCGGTCGCCCGCTCTCGGGGATCGCCACGGCATTCGTCCAGTAGCCGGCCAGGGACGCACCACCGTCCATCCAGCCTTCACCGGTGAACTTGTGATACCCCGCCTCGAGCCAGCTGAAGCCGAGGAACAGGCGGATCGGCAGCCAGAACAGTCCGGCTCGCGAGTTGTTGAACAGGAACCGCGTGAACGCCGGACCCTCGATCTCGACGGTCTCGCCACCCGGCTGCCTGCGCTGGGCGAACAGCATCACCAGCAGCACGATGAACGAGATCCAGAACGCGTATGTGACAAGGTCCCGCAGCGTCGCGTCGCCGATGATGCCCTGCTCCGCAGGCAGCTCGTACCACGGATTGACGACCAGCAGGAGCAGGATCGTGGTCAGGATCCCGACGACCTTCGTCGGCATTCCCAGATTGGACATCGCTTGTTGCCCTCCTATCGCGCCTCGGCTCGGCGCATTCCCCAGTGACAAGAGTATTGACGCAGAAGTGGCCCGGCTGCACGCCGGGCCGGACGGCCCATGGTCCGGGTGCCGCGCGGCCCGTTGCCGGACCATGCGGTCCCTCGGAGTTCGGGTCAATCGGCAGGGTCCCGGCCCGGGCCTGTGGCCCGCGCGACCTATACTCGCGGTCCCGTGACCACGACCACGAGCCAGGCGCTCGAACGCTTCTCCCCGGCCGTCCGCGATTGGTTCGGAGCGAGCTTCGAGGCTCCCACTGCGGCGCAGGCCGAGGGATGGGCGGCGATCAGCGCCGGCCGGCATACGTTGATCCACGCACCCACCGGAAGCGGCAAGACCCTGGCGGCCTTCCTGTGGTGCCTGGATCGCCTGGCACGCGACCCGAGTCCCGTCCCGGATCGAACCGCGCCGGGGCACGTCCGGGTCCTCTACATCTCGCCGCTGAAGGCTCTGACCTACGACGTGGAACGGAACCTCCGGGCCCCCCTCACCGGCATCGGGCTGGCGGCTCGGCGCCTCGGTGGGGAGCCGCCGCGGATCACGGTCGCGAGCCGAACCGGCGACACGCCTTCCGAGGACCGGCGGGAGATCGCCCGGCGCCCCCCGGACATCCTGATCACGACGCCGGAGAGCCTCTACCTCCTCCTGACCAGCCAGGCCCGCGAGATCCTGCGCAGGGTCGAACACGTCATCGTCGACGAAGTCCACGCGGTCGCGGGCTCGAAGCGCGGATCCCATCTGGCCCTGAGCCTGGAGCGCCTCGAGCAGCTCAGGTCGCCCGGTGCCCCAACGATGCAGCGGATCGGGCTGAGCGCGACGCAACGACCACTCGAGGCCATCGGCCGCTTCCTCGCCGGGGTCGGTCCGGGGCGCGACGTGACGCTCGTGGATGCCGGCACCCGCAAGGAGCTTGAGCTGGAGGTCGTCGTCCCCGTGGACGACATGGCGGCGATCGGGGAGCTGCTCCCCCCGGAGGACCAGCCTGGCGGCCCCGCCACCGCGCCCGACCTGCGGACCAGCATCTGGCCGGCCATCCACCCCCGCATCCTCGAACTGATCCAGAGCCATCGCAGCACCATCGTCTTCACCAACAGCCGCCGGCTCAGCGAGCGCCTGGCGCATCGACTGAACGAGCTCGCCGGCGAGGACCTCGTCCGTGCCCACCACGGCAGCATCGCGCGCGAGCAGCGCATCCAGATCGAGGAGGAGCTCAAGGCGGGCCGCCTGCCGGCGCTCGTGGCCACGTCCAGCCTGGAGCTGGGCATCGACATGGGTGCGGTCGACCTCGTGATCCAGGTGGAGAGCCCCACCTCCGTGGCGCGCGGGCTGCAGCGCGTCGGACGCGCCGGGCACCGGGTGGGAGCCCCGAGCAAGGGCGTGATCTTCCCGAAATTCCGCGGCGACCTGCTGGAATGCGCGGTCGTCACACGGCGGATGCACGAGGGCTCGATCGAGGAAACCCGGATCCTGCGCAATCCGCTCGACGTCCTCGCGCAGCAGATCGTGGCGATGACCGTGATGGATCGCTGGATCGGGGACGACCTCTATCGGGCCATCACCCGCGCCGCGCCCTACGAGACCCTCACGCGCGACGTGTTCGACGGCGTCCTCGGCATGCTTGCCGGGGCGTACCCGTCGGACGAATTCGCCGAGCTCAAGCCGCGGCTCGTCTGGGATCGCGTCACGGACACGGTCGAAGGGCGGCGGGACGCGCGGGTCGTGGCGGTCACGAGCGGCGGCACGATCCCGGATCGGGGCCTCTTCGGCGTGTTCATGACCGGCGAGGCGGGCACGCCTGGGCGTCGGGTGGGGGAGCTTGACGAGGAGATGGTCTACGAGCTGCGGGCCGGCATGCATGGCGACGTCATCGTCCTCGGGGCGAGCTCCTGGCGCGTGG
>JAOUEG010000258.1 GCA_029858845.1 Chloroflexota bacterium
CTGGTTCGCAGCGATCAGGGCTCCGTGCCTGCGCCAGCAGCGGCATGATCGGTCGCGAGTCCCTCGCCTGGCGCCCCGTGATCCTGATCGCCGGCGTATTGGTCGGCGTCCTGCTGCTCGTGGCCGGGCGCTACGGGTTCCACCGGGACGAGCTGTACTTCCTCGAGGCGAGCCGGCACCTGGATCTCGGCTACGTGGATCAACCACCCCTCACACCCCTGCTGACCGGATGGCAGGCGGCACTGTTCGGGGCCAGTCCGGCCGGCATTCGCGTCCTGCCGGCCGTTGCGGTCGGCGCGATCGTGATCCTCGGCGCTGTCATGGCGCAGCTGTTCGGGGGCGGACGGACGGCGCAGATCATCGCCGCGGCGGCCGTGGCCACCGGGGCCGGCTTCGTCGCCATGGGTCATCTCCAATCCACGACCACGTACGACGTGCTCGCCTGGACCGTCATCAGCGCACTGGTCATACGCCTGTTGCGCGGTGGCGACCCGCGCCTCTGGCTCGTGGTCGGAATCGTCGCGGGGATCGGCCTGCAGAACAAACACCTGCCGGTCCTCCTGGCGGCGTCCCTGATCCTCGGTCTCATCGTGGCTCGGCGCTGGGACGTCCTCCGATCGCCATGGCCCTGGCTCGCAGCGATCCTGGCCCTCGCGATCTGGGGACCCAACCTCGTCTGGCAGGCAGCCCACGGCTGGCCCCAACTCGAGATGGCCAGCAGGATCTCCAGCCGCGACGGCCTCGAGAACCGGATCCTGGCCATCCCGTTCCAATTCCTTGTCGCGGGCCTGTTCCTGGCGCCGATGCTCGTAGCGGGCGTGTGGTGGCTCCTGCGCGACGAGGATGCGAGGCTGTGGCGGCCGGTCGGTGTGGCGTACGTCGCCCTGCTCGCCTTCCTGGTCCTCTCTGGGGGCAAGGGGTACTACGCCGCCGGTCTGATCCCGGCCATGCTGGCCGCAGGCGCGATCCCTGTGGCCGCATGGCTGGCAGGCGGCAGATGGCGGGCAACCATCCTCGCGGGCGCCTTGGTCGCGGACATCATCGTCGCAGCGCTCCTGTCATTGCCGCTGTTGCCGCCGGGAGACCTGGCGCGGACTCCGATCCCCGACGTCTATCCCGAGAACACGGAGCAGGTCGGCTGGCCGACGCTCGCCGAAGCGGTCGCGAGGGTCGCGGATACCATCCCCGCGACCGAGCGAGCGACGACCGTCGTCTTCACGGCTAACTACGGCGAGGCCGGCGCTCTCGTCTTCTACGGGCCGGAGCTGGGGCTGCCGCCGGTGTACTCCGGCCACAACTCGTTCGCCGACTGGGGCACTCCGCCAGCGGGTTCGGAGACCGCCATCGTCCTTGGCTACGGGCAGGCGGCTGCGCTGACGCCCTACTTCGAGCACGTACAACTCGTAGACGTCGTCCGCAACGGCTACGGCCTCGAGAACCAGGAGGAAGGGTTGCCGATCTTCCTGGTCCGCGATCCGAGGCGCCCATGGGATGAGCTCTGGGACGAACTCCGTCACCTCGATTAGGCGCCGCGGGATCACGAGGACGCGGGAGCGGGCGGATGGGGATGCTCCCGGGAGGCAGCGTGCCGCGGGCCGCAGCCGAGGTACCGGTATCCTTAGCCCTCGGGGATGGCCCGACCCCGCCAACAGTCGGCCCTGGATCGGAGGCCCACGATGTCCCGCTTCACCGACGCCCTCAACGAGCAGGTCGCCAACGAATTCGGCGCCTCGCAGCAGTACGTCGCCATCGCCGTCTACTACGACGCCGAGACGCTCCCCCAGCTGGCCGGCTTCTTCTACCGCCAGGCCATCGAGGAGCGGAACCACGCGATGATGCTGGTCAAGTACCTGCTCGACGCCGGCGAGGACGCCGTCATCCCCGGCGTCGAGGCACCGAAGACCTCCTTCGGCGACCCGGCCGCGCCGGTCGCCTTGGCGCTCGCCCAGGAGCGGCGCGTCACCGAGCAGATCGAGGGGCTCGTCCGGATCGCACGCGAGGACGGTGACATGCTCGGCGAGCAGTTCCTCCAGTGGTTCCTCAAGGAGCAGCTCGAGGAGATCTCGAGCATGTCGGCGCTGCTGCGAACCGTGGAACGGGCGTCCGAATCGAACATCCTCCTGGTCGAGGACTACCTCGCCCGGACCGGCGGTGAGGGTGACGCGGCCGAGGTGGATGCACCGGCCGCAGCCGGGGGCGCGCTCTAGGGTCCACCGGCGTGGGGCGGGGCCGGGGCGACTCGCGGCGTCATGGGCCATGCCGGCGAAGGACCGTGGTGGCGCTGCCCTGGACGGACACCGCGCCCGCCCGCTCGCGTTGACGTCAGTCGGCCGGCACACCGCGTCGGCGGATCGAAGCGATGGCGCGCGTCCAGGCCCCCTCTAGGCGACTGCGCACCGTGGGGGAGAGGTGCACGACGGCGTAGAAGGCCACGTAGGCGTACCCGATCCCGGCGATGGCGTCGATGATCCAGTGATCGCCCGTGTAGGTCACCGCGAGCACGACCAGCGCCGTGTACCCGAGGGCCAGCCAGCCGATCCGACCGAACGCGCGACGAAGCGCCAGGAAGGTCAGGAACGGGTACGCCACGTGGAGCGAGGGAAAGGCCGCCACGGGATTCGGATTGACGCCGCCGAACAGGAATGAGTAGGCATACCGGCCGTCGAAGCCGACGGCCTCGGCAAGCTGCTCGAAGGCGATCGGCTTGAGGTACGAGATGACCGGAGCTCCGTCCGGGCCGGCGAGAGCGCCGGCGTCCGCGGCATACCAGGGCGGCGCCGCCGGGATCAGCAGGTACGTCACGAAGCCCGCCATGCTCAGGACGATGAGGGCCGCGACGAAGTCATAGAACTGCGATCTCCGCCAGATCCAGAGCACGTAGCCGGTCACGAGCGGTAGCGCGAAGTGGAGCATGTAGAAGACGGTGGCGGCGATCGCCAGGGGATCCGGATCGGCCGTCGGGCGAACGGCGTCCTGCAGGATCTGGGTCGGGATCGCGCCGAACATCAGGATGCGCTCCGCGGCGACCATGTCCTCGATATGCACGGCGACCCCGGTGTCGTCCGCGATCCCACGCATCATCTCGTAGGCCAGCAGCAGGGCGATGAACGGCACCCAGTCCCGGAGGAAGAGCCGCCCCCGACCCAGGACGACGGCCACCAGCAGGAACGCTACGGCGATGACGTCCGGCGTCAGCGCCACGCCACGCTCGAACATGATCGCGACGACGAGGACCGCGTAACCGATGAGCGTGACGGTCAGGAGGCGCTCGTTGCGCTGCCCGAGCGAGGGGATCCGCTCCGCGTCGAACTGTGCCGTACCTGGACCTCCTCCCCGTGTCCGTGGGTCGACGTCGAGCGCGGTGATCGATCGGTGCGTTGGCGCCGCAGCCGAGTTCGAACGTCGGGTTCGGATTCTAGACGCGCCCGGGCGCAACGGCTGGGGAACGTCCGAGGCGATCCCGGATCAGGTGAAGAGCGAGATGTCCGCGTCCGCCGCCCAGTCGAGGAAGTGCGTTGCCCCGCAGACCGGCTCGATCCCGTCGATGAAGCCCTTCTCGGAGAAGCCGAATACGTCCATCGTCATCCCGCACGGGATGAGCTTGACGCCGAG
>JAOUEG010000259.1 GCA_029858845.1 Chloroflexota bacterium
CGAGGATGTCGTCCTTGTTGGCGACGTGCTTGTAGAGGGACATCGCCTCCACGCCGAGCACCTGGCCCAGCTTGCGCATGGAGATGGCCTCGAGGCCGCCCTCGTCCGCGAGGCGCATCGCGGCTCGCAGGACCTGGTCGCGGCTGAGCGGCTTTCGGCGCGGCTCCGCCCGGCCTGGCGACTTCGACGGCGTCGTCATCGCGCGTACTCCTTCCAAACCTGTGCTCGGACCTCTTGACAGGCTTACAGCGTAACCCTAGGATTACACCGTAAGGCTTACAGTGTAGCAGCAAGGACAAGGAGGCACTCCGATGGAGCTCGTCGTGGTTCTGGTTGGGGCGGCGTTGGTGGCGATCGGCGGCATCGCTGCCGTCTACGTCCTCGGGATGCGGTCGAGATCCCCGTTCGTCATCGGGCCACTCGTCCGGCTCCAGCGCGCGGTGATCAACCCGCGCCAGCTGCGGTCGGCGGGGAAGCCCGGTGCCTACGCCTCGATCATCCGGCACGTCGGCCGTACGTCCGGCAAGGCGTATGAGACGCCGGTCGGGGTCGTCCCCACCGAGGACGGCTTCCTGATCGGCCTCGTGTACGGGTCCGGCACCAACTGGCTGCGGAACGTGCTCGCCTGTGGATCCGCCACGATCGTCCACGAGGGGCAGACGTACGCGGTCGACCGGCCCGAGATCGTCCCGATGCGGATGGTCGGGGCCCGGTTCGGGGCGAGCGATCAGCGCGGTTTCCGGCTCCTCGGTGTCGACCGGGCGCTCCGTCTTCACCGGATGGGGCCGGTCGAGGCTGCGCGTCGCGCCGCATGACCGGGCCAAGGAACGATCACGCTGGGTCGGCCCGTGTCGCGACCGTCCGACCCGGAAGACGATGACCGACGCCAGGCAGAGCTGCCTTCGAGATTCCGCGCCGTACCACCGCGCCACCGGGCCAGCCGTCGGTGACGGCGTATGCTCGCGGCTGACCACCTCACTGTGAGAGCAAGCATTCGATGCCGATCGACGGTGGCGACAAGCGTGACGAGGGGAGGGCGATCGACGCCGCCCTGAGCGCAGCGCTCGAGGACCTCACGGGCCGCGGGGGCGACGTCGGTCCTGATGCGGTCGACTATCGCTGGCTCGGCATCGGGATCGAGCTCGGACTGCGGCGCCCCGAACGCGGACGCGCCCTCCTCGCGCTGATGGCGGCCCAGGAGAAGGGCGAGCCCGGCACCGACGACACGCCGGAGCCAGCGTCGATCCCCGTCGCCTCTGCGCTCCTCGCCCGGGCGGCGACGCTACCGGCATCGGCGCGGACAGGCGCAGTGTCTGAGGCGGCATTCGGGTGGGTCACCAGGCTGGCGCCCGGCGAGATCCTGCTGCTCGGACAGGTCGTCGGAGAGATGCTTGCCGCGGGTTCGCCGTCGGATGTCGGCAAGGGTTTCGGCATCGCCTGGTCTGTCGGCGATAGCGTGTCGCGCGATGAACTCGAAGCGATGCTGGACGAGTTCACGGAGCTCGAGATCACGGTCGGTGGCATCCTCGCCCAACGTGACCTGCGGACGGGCAGGTCGGCCGAACGACCGCAAGGCATCGCCGCATGGCTGGGCGACTGGATGCCCCGGTCGCGCCCCGAGGAACGGCAGGCCACGGAAGCCATCGAGCGGAACGGCGAGGCGGCGCGGCGCGGCCTCGTCGCACTCTGGAACGTGTGGATGGCGATGCGCTATCGCACGCGCATCGAACCGCCGGTCTTCGACCTTCTCGTGCATCCGTGGGTGACCGTCGTCGGGCCGCTGCCCGAGTGAGCTCGGGTCGGTCGACCTGGCTGCGGTCCTGGCCGCGGCAAGCCGGCCCGAGCTGGCCAGACAGTGTGCAGCTGATTGAGCAAGTACTTGACAATTAGGAAAGTATTTGTCATTCTCGCGGCAGCACAGCGCAGTCGAGGTACGAGACCGTGACGAATGCAATGAAGCCAGCCGAAGCCCGGAAGGCACTCGCGGAGATGGAGCGGCGGCAGGACCAGGTCATCGAAGGGACGCTCGTCCCGAACTGGTATTGGTGGGCCGTGGCGCTCCTCTCCGTTGGGCTGGGCGTCGGGGTCGACACGCGCGACCCGACTGCCACCGCAGTGGCTGCCGGCATCTTCGCGGTCGGTGTGTCGGTTCTCACCGTGTGGATCGCGTTCGGCGGTCGCCGGCACGTGAAGGTCCATCAGCGGCTCCTCGGCTCACGCGGTGCGGGCCTCATCGTCGGCTTCGTGTGGCTCGTGGTCGGCGGGACCCTTGGGCTGGCGTACGTGCTCGAGGCGGCGAACGTGGAATACGCGGCGACCCTCTCGACCCTCGCCTGCGCGATCGCGCTCGTCGTCGGAGGTCCGGCCCTGATGCGGCGGCTTCGCGGGATCATGCGGCGTCAGGCAGGGGGCGGCTGATGGTCACGCCGCGGTTCGACGAGCTGATCCATGCCCGGACCCGGTTGTCGATCGTCGCGCTCCTGGGCGCCGCGGATTGGGCGGAGTTCCGGTTCATCCGCGAATCCCTTGGGATCTCCGACTCGGTGCTGTCGAAGCAGCTGACGCTGCTCGAGAATGCCGGCTACGTGAAGATCCGCAAGGCGTTCGTCGGCAAGCGGCCGCGCACGTGGGTGAAGCTCAGCCCGACCGGGCGCGTCGCGTTCGAGGGCCACGTCCGAAAGCTCCAGGAGATCGCTCTGCAGGGCGGGACGTCGCTCGCCCGCGACGACGGAACGACGATCACGGCCGATCCTCCAGGGCCCCCGGAGCGCTCAACAGCGTCGTCGCCCGGTGGGGACGCCAGGGCGTAGAAATCGAAGGTCGCCGCAGGCCGGCTGGGACGGTCAGGACATCCACGCTCGGGTCACCATTCGGTGGTAGTGTCCGCACGAGGGCGCCTGCCACGGGGGTGAGGCCAGGCCACGGCACAAGATCCGACGAGCTGCCACGTGACGCCGTTCTGCGCACATTTCGATCCCGACCTTCGGATCGCCCCGCCACTTCGGGTCTGTTCCGCGTGCGTCGAGACGGGCGGTACCTGGGTCCACCTCCGCCAGTGCCTCACCTGCGGGCGCACGGGTTGCTGCGACCTGAGCCCGAACCGCCATGCCACGGCCCACTTCCACGAAACGGGGCATCCGATGATCCGGACCGCGGAACCCGGCGAGAAGTGGCGGTGGTGCTATCCGGACGACCGACTGTACGAGCCCGACTCCGGTGCCGACGAGGGTGTCGCGATGTGACCTGGCCCACGACATGACCGCGTGCGTCATGTCATCCGCGGGCCGCCGACCGGCTCCCGCCGGTGCACCCGACTTGGACCCCGCATGGCCGACCACCCCAGAGAGGCGTCACATATGATCGAGAACGTCACACCCGGTCCGCACGGTCCGCTGGCCAGCGTCCTGGACGTCCGGAGGGGGCCGGATGACGCGCACACGGGGGGTCTCGAGCACCGGGAGGCCCTGATCTACACGCTCGGCAAGGCCGCCGAGCTCGAGCATCTCATCATGCTCCAGTACCTGTTCGCCGCATTCTCGCTCAAGCAGACCGTCGACGAGGGGCTGACCCCGGAGGCGCTCGCGGCGGTCCAGCGCTGGCGCAAGAC
>JAOUEG010000022.1 GCA_029858845.1 Chloroflexota bacterium
ACCTCGCTCGTGGTGTTCGGCGATGAGCTTCTCGTGACGCACGGTGACGGGCCCATCCGCTGGGGCTGCTACCCGATGGCTCCGTTCGCGGGCCGGATCCGCGAGGGCCGATTCACCTTCGACGGCCGGGACGTGCGCCTGCCCCTGAACCTCCCGCCGCACGCCATCCATGGGACGGCCCTCGAGCGCCCGTGGACGGTGACCGCTCCGGACGCGATGGCCATCGATCTCGGGCCGGACTGGCCGTTCCGCGGGCGGGTCCGTCAGGAGTTCGCGCTCGACGACGACGGCCTCAGCGTGCGCCTCACGCTGGAGGCCGACGAGGCGATGCCCGGCGCGCTGGGCTGGCATCCCTGGTTCCGCCGAGTCCTGACGGGCGCGACCGGGAGTCCGCGACCGCCATCGGGGCCGGCCGTCCTTCGATTCGAACCGGAGCGGATGTACCGACGCGGAGACGACGGCCTTCCCACAGGCGAGCTGACCGACCCCGGGCCGCGACCGTGGGACGACTGCTTCACGGGACTGCGCCGTGCGCCTCGCCTGACATGGCCCGATCGCGTCGCCCTGGAGATCCGATCGGACTGCGACCACTGGGTGGTCTACGACGAGCGCGACGAGGGCCTGTGCGTGGAGCCTCAGACAGCCCCGCCCGACTTCCCGAACATCGCCCCTCGGCGGTTGGAGCCGGGCGCCCCGCTGCACGCCACCATGGAGTGGCGCTGGTGGCCGCCGGCGGCGGGAGACCGATGACCGGCCCTTTCGCGTGGGACGACCTGACCCCGGCGCTCCGCCGGGTCGAGCTGACGCGACGCGACAGCGACGAGCGGCTGGCCATCTAGCCCGACTCGGAGCGGCCCCGCGACGGGTCCGGGATCCGATCCGAGGCCGTGGATGCCATGGGATCGGCGGTGCTGCGCCAGAACCGGGCCCGGACCGGCCTGACTCCGATGGTGCTGCAGGTCGTCGCGACGCAGGGCGCCGGACCCGGCGGCTGAGCGATCAGCCCAGGGCGCCGGACAGCTGGAGCGCGACGAGGATCAGGTAGACGAGGTAGAGCACGCCGCCGAAGAGCAACCGCCGTCCGCGAAGCTCGTTCGACCGCCCGAGGGCGAAGATCACGAACACGGACGCGAACGCGATCCCGGCCGAGGCGAACGCCAGCAGCGATCCCTCCGTAACCGTCCAGGCTGCCCCTGCGAACAGGAGGGCGACCACCGTGGGGATGGCGCTCTGGAAGACCATCGCCCCGGTGATGTTGCCCATCGCCAGGGTGTCCTTGCGCTGGCGCACCCAGATCACCGAGTTGAACTTCTCGGGAAGCTCCGTCGCGATCGGCGCGATGACCAGCGCCAGCAACGCCTCGTCGAGGCCGAAGCTCGATGCGACCGCCCCGACCGCATCCACGAAGAAGAACGCTCCGATGATGATCAACATCAGCGCGGCGATGACCTGCAGGGAGACGACGCGCAGCCGCGGGACGGACGGGTCGCTGCGGTGGGCGCGTCGGTCAACACGATGGAGACGCAGCGGCGACAGGTCCTCGGCGTCGACGTCCGGGTCCGCCTCGAAATGCTCCTTGACGTACCAGCCGTAGATGCCGATCAGGAGGAAGGCCGCCAGGATCCTGACGATGAACAGGTCGACGGGCACGAACGCGACGCCGATCGCGATGGCATAGCAGACGGCGTAGTAGCGCAGGTCGTGGGTGAGGACCCCCTTGTCCACCAGCATCACGTCGGAGCGGCCGTTCCGGCTTCGGGCGAGCACGGCGACGCCCGTCACGAACATCGCCAGGGTCGCCAGCATGAACGGGGCGCCGAGGATCGCGCCCACGCCGATCTCATGTCCGGCGTCGCCGCTCGTGAACAGGATGGCGATCACGGGGATCATCGTCTCCGGCATCGCTGTCCCGACCGCCGCCAGAACGGACCCCACGGCGCCCTCCGCCAGCTCCAGCTTGCGGCCGAACCACTCGATCCCGTTCGTGAACAGCTCCGCGCCGACCAGGATGACGAACAGCGCGACGATCAGGAGGGCGACATCACCGAGGATCACGCCCCAACTGTAGCGGGCACGGTCGGTCGACGAGCTGAAGGCGCCGCGCTCCCAGCCGATGTCCCGCCGGGCGAAGCGCGACGGCATCGCCGCGCCAGGTACGGTAGCGTTCCGCCCCTGATGCGACCCTACCTGCGCGTGCTCTCGGATGACCTCATCGGCCGGATCGTCGACGAGGCCCTGCGCGTCCTGGCCGAGACGGGTATGGAGATCCGCGGCGCGGAGATGCGGCGCCGGCTGCTGGCGGCCGGCCTCCCGCTTGACGCCGGGGGCGAGCGCGTCCTGTTCCCGCGTGACGTCGTGGAGCGAGCCATCGCAAGCGCGCCGTCGTCCTTCACCCTGTATGACCGGGACGGCGTCCCGCACGCCGATCTCGGGGGAGATCACGTCCACTTCGTCCCAGGCTCGTCCGGGCTGAAATGGATGGACCATCGGACCGGGGAGGTACGGCTCGCGGATTCGACCGACTTCGTCGAGTACGTTCGTCTGGCCGACGGCCTCCAGCACATCGCCTACCTGGCCACGGCCTTCTCCACCAACGACGACATCGAGCCCCAGGTCTCCGATGCCTGGCGCCTGTACATGTCGCTGACGAACTCCAGGAAGCCCGTCGTGTCCGGGGCCTTCACGGAGCACGGGGTCGAGCGGATGGTCGAGCTGATGCAGCTGTTCCGCTCGGACCGCGCGGACCTGATCGCCCGTCCATTGAGCATCTTCACCATCACGGCGACCGGCAACTTCCGCTACAGCGAAGATTCGTGCCAGAACCTGATCGATTGCGTGGAGGCGGGCGTCCCGGTCGAGATCGTGCCGGTCACGCTGATGGGACTGATCGCGCCGGTGACGACGGTCGGCGCAACCGTCTTCCATACCATCGACGTCCTGGCCGGGATCACGATGGCGCAGATCATCCGACCGGGTGCGCCGGTCCTGTTCGGGGGCGCGCCCGCCACGTTCCACATGAAGGTCGCGTCGTCGCCGATGGCGGCCGTCGAGGCGCTCCAGCTCGACGCAGCCTACGTGGAGGTCGGCAAATCCCTGGGCTTCCCGACGCAGTCCTACCTGGCCCTCTCGGACAGCCCGATCCTGGACGCCCAGGCCGGCGCCGAGACGTTCGGGAGCGCGCTCATCGCGGCCCTCGCAGGGGTGAACTCGGTGAGCGGCCCCGGCATGCTGGACTTCCTGCTCGTGTTCAGCCTGTCCAAGCTCGTCTTCGACGACGAGATGTGCGGACAGGCGCTGCGCTTCGTGCGCGACGTCGAACCGCGCGACGACCTGCCCGTCGGCCCCCTGATCGACCAGCTCATGGCGGACCAGCATCTGATCATGGCCGAGCACACGACCGCCCACTGGCCGTCGGAGCTGTACCTGCCGTCCCCCGTGGTGGACCGGGACAATCGCGAGAACTGGATCAAGGCCGGCGCCAGGGACGCCTCCCAGCGCGCGGCCGCGGAGGTCGAGCGGCGGCTCGCGGCCTACCAGCCCGTGGAGACGGATCCCCTCGTCGACGCCGAGATGCGGCGCATCATCCGAGCCGGACTCGAGAGCCAGGAGGAGCTGCCGGTCCTTCCCGAGGCGCCGGAGCCGGTCGGCACATCGGGGGGCGACGGCGCGAGCCGACGCAGGGTCAACCCGCGCCGTCGCCGGAGCTGACGTCGGTCGACCGGGGCGCATCGGGGGACGGACAGGGCCCCGCCCATGCGAGATCGGCGCGCGCCCTTCCTCGCTGCTGGAGGATCGCGCGCATCCCGCTGTTCCCCGGGTCGTGGGCCAGCTCCGCCGGGCCGAGGGCCTGCCCGACGATCGGTCCTACGCTTCGACCGATCCCTGCGGCACCGGCTTCTGCTCATCGGCACGGTCAAGCGGCCGACGTCCCGGGCGGCGTCGATCAGCTCCCCGCTCTACCCGCCGGCCGTACCGGTGGACCTACCCACCGACGAGCTGGAGGATCCCTCGGATGGGGATGGCCACCCAGTCGAGCCGGTTGTTGAGCTCGTAGTTCAGCTCGTAGCACGCCTTCTCCAGGAGGAAGGCGTCGAGGAGGGTCACCCACTCCCGATCGTCCGAGGGCAGGAACGCTGCTCCCTCGGTCGCCTCGCGGTATCCGGACAGGAAGGCGGCTCCGACCCAGCGGTTCCAGGTGCGCACCCAGCCCTCGAGGGCGTCGACGTCCTCGGGTCGGATGGCGGCACCCATCTCGGGCCGAAGCAGGGAACCATGGCTGGCGTAGTTGAACGATCGAAGCATCCCGGCGACGTCGCGCAGCGCCGAGCGCTTGAGCCGCCGCTCGCTCAACGGCCGCGTTGGCTCGCCTTCGAAGTCGACGATCACGAGATCCCTGCCCGTGTAGAGGATCTGCTCGGCGTGCAGGTCTCCGTGCGTCCGGATTCGCATCCCTCCGAACTTGTGACTGAGCAGCGTCCGGAGTTGGACGTCGAGGGTGTCGCGCCGTTCCAGGATCAGGGACGCATCCCGAGCGGCGCCGTCCGGAAGACCGGGGAGCCGCTTGGCGAGAAGATCCAGGCTGCGCCTCGTAGACGCGTTGATGGACTGGTAGACCGAGCGCTGATAGTGCTCGCTGAACGGTTCTGGCACGAACGCGGGATCATCGACGACGCCGGCCAACGTCACGTGCAGTTCGCCCGTCCGGATCCCCGCCAGCCGGGCGGTCTCGAGGTACGCATCGATGGACTCGCGGACGTCGAGAGGCGGTTCCTCACGGGATGCCTCGATCAGGCTGGCCGGGTCAAGGCCCTCGCCGTCTGCCAGACGTGGCACCGCGACGGCGCGCTCGAAGAAGCCGCCGAGTTCCTCGAGCGTGTGCACGAAGAGATTGCCCTGGTTCGGGACGAAGGCGTTGACGAGGACGGCCGTTCCGGCCGAGCCGCGATCGGGCCGGTAGTCGATGGAACCGGCCACCGCCGGCGTCTGGACGAAACCGCGCTCGACGAGCGCGCGCCCGACCTCCAAGTCTGGATTCGTGCCGGGCTGCGTGACGCGATACAGCTTCAGGATGGCCCGGTCGCCGAAGATCGTGGAGCTGTTGCTCTGTTCTCCCTTGACCGGCGTGGGCTCGAGGGCGGCCGGATCTCGCCCGACGATGGCCCGGAAGCCCTTTTCCGGGCGCCCGACGAGCTCACCGGATCGGCCCCGAAGGCGTCGGCGGGCGGCGATCGCGTCGAGCAGCGTGGTCATGAACGCCGGATCCGCGGTGGCGTCCAGCAGGACCAACTCGGCCGATCCGCCCGACGGCGGAACGCGACCGATCGCCGCGGTCGGGCTCGCCTCCAGGATCGGCGCCGCTTCGGCGGCGGTGATCGCGGTCAGCGGGACGAGATACGACTCGGATTCGCCGTCCACATAAGAGACCTCGACCACCACCACGACCGCCGAGCGATCGCCCACGGGGATCCGGATGAGGTCCTGGGTCCTGAGGCCTTTGATGCGGCGCGACTTGCCGCGGAACCATCGGCGATGGGCGATCCAGCGGCCCAGTACCGGGGCGATGGGCGCATGATCGCCGCCGTCGAGCAGATCCTGCCAGGCGGCGACGGACGGAAGGACGGGGAGCTCGTCCGCGGCGGCAGGTCCCGTGCCGACGGATCCTTCGGGCAGCGGCTCGATCAGGAACCACATGAATGCGTGCGGGCCCAGGGACAGGAAGTACGGCCCCTGCCCGATCTGGGGGAACTCCACCCGGCCCATCACCTCGACCGGGACACGGCCGGCATAGGCAGAGAGGTCGAGTTCGACGGGTTGGACGAAACGCGACAGGTTGGCGATCACGAGGATCGACTCGTCGCCGTGATGGCGGACGAACGCCAGGATGCGGTGGTTCTCCGGGTCCAGGAATTCGAGCGTCCCGCGACTGAACGCCGGGTGCCGCTTGCGCAGGTCGATGAGCCGCTTCATCCACCACAGGAAGGACTGCGGGTTCGCCTGGTGGACCTCGACGTTGACCGCCTCGTAGTGATACTCGGGATCGACCACCACCGGGAGGTAGAGCTGCTGGCGGTTGGCGCTCGAGAACCCGGCATTGCGATCGCCGTTCCATTGCATCGGCGTGCGGACCCCGTTCCGGTCCCCGACGAAGACGTTGTCCCCCATACCGATCTCGTCCCCGTAGTAGAGGACGGGCGTGCCGGGCAGTGAGAACAGGAGTCCGTTCATCAACTCGATCCGCCGGCGGTTGTTGTCGAGAAGGGGGGTGAGACGCCGCCGGATCCCGACGTTGACTCGCATGCGGGGGTCATGGGCGTACGAGCGGTACATGTAATCCCGCTCCTCGTCCGTGACCATCTCGAGCGTCAGCTCGTCGTGGTTCCGCAGGAACATCGCCCACTGGGCGTTGTCGGGGATGTGGGGGGTCTGCTCCATGATGTCGACGATCGGGAGCCGGTCCTCCATCCGGACCGCCATGAACATGCGCGGCATGACCGGGAAGTGGAAGGCCATGTTGCATTCGTCGCCGTCCCCGAAGTACGCGACCGAATCCTCCGGCCACTGGTTCGCCTCGGCGAGGAGCATCCGGCCCGGGAAGTGGCGGTCCACGTGGGCTCGGAGCTTCTTGAGGAATGCGTGCGTCTCAGGCAGGTTCTCGCAGTTGGTGCCCTCACGTTCGTACAGGTACGGGATGGCATCGAGGCGAAGCCCGTCCACGCCCATCTCCAACCAGAATTCGAGGGCCTGGATGACCGCGTCGTGAACGGCCGGATTGTCGAAGTTGAGGTCCGGCTGGTGCGAGAAGAAGCGATGCCAGAAGTAGGCGCCGGCGGTGGCATCCCACGTCCAGTTGGACGTCTCCGTGTCCGTGAAGATGATCCGAGCGTCCTGGTAGCGGTCAGGCGTGTCGCTCCAGACGTAGAAGTCCCGGATCGTGCTCCCGGGCGCCGCGCGGCGTGCCCGCTGGAACCAGTCGTGCTGGTCCGAGGTGTGATTGCAGACGAGTTCGGTGATGACGCGCAGGTCCCTGGCGTGAGCCTCGCGGATGAAGCGCCGGACGTCGCGCAGACTCCCGTAGTCCGGGTGGACGGCGGTGAAGTCGGCGATGTCGTAGCCGTCATCGCGCAATGGCGACGCGTAGAAGGGCAGGAGCCAGATCGCGGTCACGCCGAGGTCTCGGATGTAATCGAGCTTCTCGGTCAGTCCCCTGAAATCGCCGATCCCGTCGCCATTGCTGTCGCGGTAGGCGCGAACGGGCACCTCGTAGATGATGGCGTCCTTGTACCAGAGCGCCTCGTCGCCGAGCGCCCGGCTGCTCGCCGCACGAGCGGAGGTGGTGCCCTCGGCGGTTCGCGCCGTCGTCGCCATCAGCCCCGCGCCCCGATCCGCAGGACCCGGGCCGGAACGCCCGCCGGATCGATCGTGATCGGGATCTCGCCGCCCCTCCAGTGCTCCACCCCCCCGTCGATCAGGTCCTCGACCTCGTACGGACGATCGGGATCGAGCCACAGTTCGGCCAGGTCAACGTGGAGCAGGCCCGATCGCACCTTGACGGGATCGAGACTGACGATGGTCAGGATCCGATCGGATCGATCGTCGGTGCTCTTGGACCAGGCGATCAGCTGATCATCGTCGATGCGGTGGATGGCCAGACCGGCGTTGCGCTGGAGGGCCGGATGGTCACGCCGGATCTCGTTCACGCGGCGGATCAGCGGCGCGATGCTGGTCGGACCCTGCAGCTCCCAGGTCCGCTGCTGGTACTTCTCGGAGTGGAGGTACTCCTCGCTGTCCGGCTCACGCGGCGTGCTCTCGGTCAACTCGAACGCCGGGCCGTAGATCCCGATGTTCGATGAGGCCATCGCCGCCAGGACGTAGCGCGCCTGGAACATCGGCCGCCCTCCCTGCTGGAGCGTCGCGTGGAGGATGTCCGGCGTGTTCGGCCAGAAGTTCGGCCCGAAGAAGTCGGCGACCGGGGGGCGCGTCAGCTCCAGGAAGTAGTCCGCCAGCTCATGCTTGTTCGTCCGCCAGGTGAAATACGTGTAGGACTGGGTGAACCCGAGCTTGGCGAGGCGGTACATGACCTTCGGCCGGGTGAAGGCCTCGGCAAGAAAGATCACGTCCGGGTGGTCGGCCTTGATCCGCGCGATCGCCCATTCCCAGAAGGGAAGCGCCTTGGTGTGGGGGTTGTCCACGCGGAAGGCGCGCACGCCGTGGCCGATCCAATGCCGGAAGACGCCCTCGAGATAGACCCACAATCCGGCCCAATCCGGCGATTCGAAATCGAACGGGTAGATGTCCTGATACTTCTTCGGCGGGTTCTCGGCGTACTGGACCGTGCCGTCCGGGCGATGGCGGAACCAGCTGGGATGGTCCCGGACGGCGGGGTGGTCCGGCGATGCCTGGAATGCGATATCGAGGGCCACCGCGATCCCTTGCCCGTCGGCGGCGCGGACGAGTTCCTGGAAGTCCGCCAGCGAACCGAGCTCCGGGTGGATGGCGTCGTGGCCGCCTTCGCTCGACCCGATGGCCCACGGGACGCCCGGATCGGACGGGCCGGACACGGTCACGTTGTTGGGACCCTTCCGGAAGGTCTCCCCGATCGGATGGATCGGCGGAAGGTAGAGGACGTCGAAACCCAGGTCGGCGATGTACGGGAGCCGCGCGATGACGTCATGGAAGGTGCCGTGGCGGTCCGGATCTGGCGACGCGGATCGCGGGAACAGCTCGTACCAGGTCGAGAAACGGGCCCGCACCGGGTCGACGACCAACTCCAGCATGGGTTCGTGGACCGTTTCGTGGCTCCGATCCGCGTGGCGGACCATCAGGCGATCCAGGTCGTCGTCCAGCGCCGCCGCCGGCACCGGTCGATCGCCACGCAGCCGCGCGACCCACTCGGCCAGGATCGCGGCGTCGGTGTCGCCGTGGACCTCGATGGCGCGGAGGCGTGCGGCTTCCACGAGGTCCGCGCCGATCAGCAGGTCCACGCCGACGTCCTGCTCCGCGTCCAGGCGCTTGCGCAGGTCGCGTCGCCAGGTCGACCAGCCGTCGGTCCACGCCACGACCGTGAACGCGTGGCGACCGAGACGGTCAGCGGGGAACGTGGCCCGCCAGCGGTCGTTGCCGAGCGGTTCCATCGCCAGCTCGATCCACGCCCGCTCGCCGGGCGGCCGGTGGCGGAGGCGCACCAGAACGACGTCGTGACCATCCGCGAACGCATCGCCCTCCACGACGACGGTCTCGCCGATCGTGCGTTTGGCCGGGAAGCGACCGCCATCGACACTGGGGGTGATCGACTCGATGACCGCGCGCCGACGCCCATCCGACGGCATCGCCTGCGCGCCGGCGGGTGGCCTCATCACGACGGGCGAACGGTCGGCGGTCGAGGTGTCGTTGGCATCGTCCGCGCCGATCTGATCGATGTCGTGGACCTCCGTGGGTCGTCCTCGAGGGCGCGGAGGATCCAGGATCCGAGCCGGTCGCGCCTTGTCTCCAGACCGTAGGCGACGCTCCGTCGGCGTGTCAAACGGGGTCTCCGGGCCCCGCCGCGACGGTGTCGAGCAGGATGGCGGCGTGCATCGGCGGGAGGCTCACGCCGGCATCATCGACGACCACGCCCGGACCGGAGGCGAGGCCGAGGCGCCGTGCGTCGGCTTCCGCGGGGCCCCGCCACGGCACGGTCACGCGGGCCGGGCCGAGGTTGGCGAGGATGGAGGCCCCATCTCGCTCGATGGCGATCCAGCCGGCCTCGAGGTCGGATCGGACGTCGGGCCGACCGCCGTCGCGCAGTCCGGGCACACGACGACGAAGGGCGAGGAGCTGTCGGTACCAGGCCAGCATCGCTGCGTGGGGTGCGCGATCGATCTCGCTCCAGGCGAGGCGGGACCGCGCGAACGTGGCCGGATCCTGCGGGTCCGGGACGTCCTCTGGCCCCCAGCCGAAGGCCGCGAACTCGCGTCGTCGGCCGTCGCTGACTGCCTGGGCCAGTCCCGGATCGACATGGTCCGTCATGTACTGGAACGGCGACGAGGCCGCCCATTCCTCGCCCTGGAAGATCAACGGCACGAACGGCCCGCACAGGACGAGGGCGGCCGCCACCCGCGCGGCCTCGGCGCCGGCCAGATGGACCAGGCGCTCGCCGGCCGCGCGGTTGCCGATCTGGTCGTGGTTCTGGGAGAACGCCACGAACCGGCCGGGGTCAAGACCGTCGGCCGGCCGGCCATGGCGGCGATCGCGATGGATCGAGTGACGCCCGGCGTAGACGTAGATGTCGGTCATCGCGCGGACGATGTCGGCAAGGCCCACGAAGTCCTCGTAATAGCCGAGGCGTTCGCCGGTGAGGGCGACGTGGAGGGCGTGGTGCAGGTCGTCGCTCCAGGTCGCGTCCAATCCGTAGCCGCCCACCGTCCGTGGTCGGACGAGGCGAGGATCGTTGAGATCGCTCTCGGCGATGAGAACGAGATCACGCCCGATGTCCGCCTCGAGCGCGCGCACCTCGGCCGCGAGTTCCTCGAGCAGATGGACCGCGGAGGTGTCCACGATGGCGTGGACCGCATCGATCCGCAGTCCGTCCATGTGGTAGTCGCGCAGCCACCCGAGAGCGTTCTCGAGGAAGAACCGGCGGACCTCATCGCTGCCCGCTCCATCGAGGTTGACGGCGGCGCCCCACGGCGTGCGATATCGGTCCGTCTGATACGGGCCGTAGGCGCCCGTGTAGTTCCCATCCGGGCCGAAGTGGTTGTAGACGACGTCCAGGAGCACGGCCACGCCGCGTGCGTGACACCCGTCGACGAGCCGCTTCAGGCCGTCAGGACCGCCGTACGGATCGTGCGGGGCGAACAGGGCGACGCCGTCGTAGCCCCAGCCGTGGACACCCGGGAAGGCGTTGACCGGCATCAGCTCGATGTGCGTCACGCCGAGCGCCGCCAGGTGGTCGAGCCGCCCGAGGACGGCGTCGAACGTCCCCTCCTCGGTGAACGTGCCGACGTGGAGCTCGTAGATCACGGCGTCGACGAGGGGCGGCGGCCGCCAGCCGGCATCGGTCCATGGGAATGCCGCATGGTCGACGATCCGCGACGGACCGTGGACCCCCGAGGGCTGCCAGGCCGAGCGTGGATCGGGCATGGCCGGCCCGCCATCCAGCGAGAATCGGTAGTCGGATCCGACGTTCAGATCCGGCCATCGACCGCTCCACCAGCCCCCGCCCGATGGCTCGAGCGAGCGGCGATCGAGCTCGGATCCCTCCGGACCCATGACCAGGTCCACCGTACCGGCACGCGGCGCCCAGACGCGGACGATCCCGGGCTCGGCGTCGCGCCGCGTCACCCGGCGTCCTCGGAACGAACGAGCACGGCAGCCGGGAATCCGGCGAACAGGCGCGCGACCCGGACCGGCCCGGCAGGAAACGTCGTCACCTCGCCGAGTCCGTCCGGATCCAGGACGTTCGTCCAGGTCCCGGGTGGGAGGCTGAAACGCGTGTCGGCCCAAGTGCGCGCATCACCCCACGGCTGGCGACCCAGTCCGTGGACGAGGCGCGGCACGGCCACCACGAGGGCTCCGGTCCGGGAGAAGGCCACGACGCGCCTGGACTGCCGGCCGGCAGTCCGTAGCGCCCGGTAGTCGGCCCTGTGATCGAACAGCTCCGGCCGCTCGGCTCGAAGCCCCAGGATTCGGGCCATCGCGTACAACTTCGGCCAACCCTCGTCCATCTCGGCAAGCGCGGCCTCGGGCGACGCCCCGGAGAGCCGGTCGAGGGCCCGGGCCCGTCGTTCGAAGTCGACCGGTCGGCGGTTGTCCGGATCGACCAGGCTGAGGTCCCACAGTTCGGTGCCCTGGTAGATGTCGGGCACGCCCGGGACCGTGAGCTTGAGGATCGTCTGGGCGATCGAGTTCATCCTCCCAGCCGCCACGACGGGACCCAGGAACGCCTCGAAGTCGGCGATGAACGCCCGGTCGCGGGTCGCCGCGGTGGCGAACGCCACGAGCGCCTCCTCGTAGTCGGCGTCCGGCGCGGCCCAGGAGGTGTGCACCTTGGCCTCCCGAACGGCCTTGACCATGTATGCGGCGAGCCGTTCCGGCTCGATCGGCCAGGTCCCGACGAGCGTCTGATACAGCAGGTACTCGGCGTTGCGATCCGGGAGCTCCCCCGTCCGATGCCGCGCGAGGATGCCAGACCAGCGGTCCACGGCCACGGCCCACGCGCCGGGCTGCTCGGACAGGACGTGGATCCGCATGCGAACGTCCTCGGCTCGCTTGGTGTCGTGCGTGCTGGTCGTGAGCATCGTGGCGGGCCGGTGCGCATGGCGAGCGCGATTGGCCGCATGGAAGGCGGTCGGGGTGACGCCGAACCGGTCCGGATCACCGCCGACCTCGTTGAGCGAGACCAGGCGGTGATAGCGGTAGAAAGCGGTGTCCTCCACGCCCTTGGCCATCACGGCGCCGGTCAACTGCTGGAACCGCATGACGAGCTCGGACTCGCGGCGGCCGCGCACGCGCAGGGTGAGGATCGATTCCACGAACCGGAATAGCTCCGACTCGATGTCGGGGCGCGCCTCGATCGCTGCATTCGCGACGGCCACGATGGTCGCCTCGTCCGCAGGGCTGATCTCGCCCGCTTCTGCCCGAACGTAGGTGCGATACCGCGGCACGCCGATGACGAGCTCGCGAAGCGCCTCATGGCAGTCGTGCCGCGTGTAGTCGCGATGCCGCCGATGTCGCTCGCAGATCTCGAGCAGTAGGCCGGTCAGCCGGTTCAGCTCGCTCCCGAGGTTCTCCCGCAGCACCGCCAGCTTGGACTCGCGAACGATCTCCGGCAGCTCGTCCTCGAGGCCCGTGAACGCCCGGTAGGCTTCGGTCATCGCAGCCTCGGCGGAAGGATCGACGAACAGCCCGCCCACGAGGGCCAGGAACTCGTAGCCGGTGGTCCCGTCCACCTGCCAGTCGTCGCGCAGCTCTTCCCCGGTCCCGAGGATCTTCTCGGCGATCAACCAGGCGCGCGGGCCTTCGGAACGCAGCTGGCGGAAGTACGAGCCTGGATCGCGGAGGCCATCCGGATGGTCGACCCGCAGACCGTCGACGACCCCGTCACGGATCCAGCGCAGCACGAGGGCGTGCGTGTCGGCGAAGACCTCCGGGTCCTCGACGCGGATCCCGATCAGGCTGGCGACGTCGAAGAAGCGCCGGTACATGAGGTCGTGTCCCGCCGCCCGCCAGTAGGCCAGCCGGTAGTTCTGTCGCCCGAGGATGGCGTCGAGGGCATCAGGGTCAGCATTGACCTCCTGGACCACCTCGTCCAGGGCGCGGGCGACCTCGGCCCGCTCGACAGCCAGCCGCGCCAGCTGTAGCCGCAGGACCTCCTTGTCCCGGTGGCGCCGATCGACACTGGGCCGGTCGAGGGCGGTGGAAGGCGGAAGCCGGCCCAGGGCGCCGCCGATGAAGGCGAGATCCTCCGAGTCGCACCGCTCACCGGCGGCGGCGACGAGCTCGTCAAGGGCTCTCGGAGCGACCGGAAGCCGATGTTCGTAGTACGAGACGATGAACGAGCCTCCCTCGCGGATGAGGCGCAGCTCACCCGCTTCCAGGACCCGCCCATAGTGATCGCCCAGGATCGGCAGGAGCACGCGATTGCGCAGGTAGGCCTCGGGCGGGTCCCAGTCCACGTCGAAGTACTGGGCGTAGCGGCTGGACGGGCCGTTCTCGAGCACGTCCCACCACCACGGGTTCTCCGCACCCGGGATGGCCATGTGGTTGGGGACGATGTCGATCACCTGGCCAAGGTTGTGTCGACCAAGGGTCCGGCTGAAGGCGCGATGGTCGATGTCGCCGCCGAGTTCGCTGTTGACGCGGTGCGGATCCACCACGTCGTAGCCGTGTTCGCTGCCCGGTGTCGCCTGCAGGACCGGTGAGCTGTAGAAGTGGCTGATCCCCAGCCGCTCCAAGTAGGGGGCGAGCCGACCGGCGGCCCGGAAGCCGAACGACGGGCGGATCTGGACGCGATAGGTCGCTCTCGGGACGACGCGGGTCGTCACCGGCCCGGCACCGCGCCGCGACCTCGCGCGGTCGGTGGTCACGTGGCGCGGCCCTGGAGCAGCACCATGGACTGGCCGGCGACGGACAGGGTCCCGCCCGCCTCGACTCGCCGCCCGCGGGCGGGGAACGGCTTCGCCGCGGCCGTGTCGAGACAGACCTGCCAGGTCGTCCCGTTGCCCGCCGCCGGAACGCAGAACCGCCGCCGCTCGGGGTGCGGATTGAAGGCCAGGAAGAACGAGTCGTCCTCCACCGGCAGGCCGTCCATGTCCGCCAGCCCGGTGCCGGCGATGTAGACGCCGATGCCCTGCTCGACGGGATCGTGCCAGTGCTCGTCGCCCATGGGCGTCCCATCCGGCGCGAACCAGTTGATCTCATGGGCGTCGGTGCCGTGGATGGGGCGGTCCTGGAACCAGTGCCGCCTCCGGAAGGCGGGGTGGTCCCGGCGGATGGCGATGAGGCGCGTCACGAACGCCAGGAGGTCGCGGTCGGCGCCGGCCCAGTCGTACCATGAGATCTCGTTGTCCTGCGCGTAG
>JAOUEG010000260.1 GCA_029858845.1 Chloroflexota bacterium
GCTCGATGGGCTCGTCGGCAAGGAGCCCCGGGAGGCGCTGCCGGAGCTCCGTGACGCCGCCGCGCTCGAGATCGAGCAGAAGACCAGTGCGCTGGATGCCCTCGGCCCGATCGCCAAGGAACCGCGGGCTCGGGAGCGCCTGGAGGTCGAGGTTCGCGATCAGGAGGGAGCGCTGGAGCGGGCACGCGACGACGAGGCGAACGCCCGCGCCCGCGTCGAAGCGAACACCGTCGATGCCGAGCAGGTAGCGGCCGAGGCTGAGCGCCTTGCCGGCTGGCGTGAGCAGCTCGCCGCCGTCCAGCGTCGGCAGCGCGTGCTGGAGACGACCCTCAAGGCGATCGAGCGCGCCGAGGTCGCGACCATGAAGACGGCCACACGCTATCTCGAAAGCCATATGGTCCGCGATGTCGCAGCAGTCACGGGTGGTCGCTACCGGCGCGTCCGGGTGGACGACAAGTCCCTTGAGATCGAGGTCCTGGCTCCGGAACTGGGCGATTGGGTCGCGGTCGGCAGCCTGAGCCAGGGGACCCTGGACCTCGTCTACCTCACCGCGCGTCTTGGGCTGGTCCGGCTCGTGACCGGGGACCGGCGGCCGCCGCTGGTGTTCGATGACCCGTTCGTCACGCTCGACGACACCAGGGCGACCCGCGCTCTGGCCCTGCTGAAGCGGGTGGCGACGGACTTCCAGATCATCTACCTGACGACGTCGGACCGCTACGACGACGCCGCCGACGCCGTCGTGGAGCTGCCGGGGCCGACCGCGGTGGACGACGCCGTCGACGATCCCGCCCTGGCCGCTCCCGAGTCGGCCGCCGTCGAGGGCGCGGCCTGATCGAAGGGTTGCCGGCCGGGACGGCGACCGTCGTCCTCGCTCTCGTTGCCGCGATCGCATGGGGGGCTGGCGATTTCGGCGGGGGCCTGACGAGCCGGAAGACGGCCGTCTTCGGTGTCGTCCTGCTGTCGCAGCTGACCGGGATGGCGATCTCGCTCGCGTTGGCGACCATCCGAGCGGAGTCGATGCCCGGCCCGGTGGACCTCGGCTGGTCGCTTCTGGCCGGGATCCTCGGCGCGATCGGCATCACAGCCCTGTATCGCGGGCTCGCCCTGGGCCGCATGGGCATCGTCGCCCCGGTCACCGGCGTGCTCGCGGCCGTCATCCCGGTCGCGGCCGGGATACTCCTGGAGGGCGTTCCGCCGCCGCTGGTGCTCTTCGGCATCGCCATCGCCATCGGATCGGTGGTCCTGGTGTCGCGGGTTGCAGACGAGGAGGGAGGACGAGCCGGTCTGTCCGAGGCTCTGATCGCCGGAGTTTCGATCGGCCTGTTCGGCGTCGTCATCGCCCAGATCAGCGACGGGCTGGTCTTCGGTCCGCTGACCGTCGTCCGGGGCGTGCAGGCCGTAACGCTCGCAGTCCTGATCCTGGCGACCGGCACCGCTTGGCGGCCGGCGGCTCGTCTGTTGCCGATCATCGCGCTGATCGGCATCCTCGACATGACCGGCAATGCGATGTACTTCTTCGCCGTCCAGACCGGCCTGCTGGCGGTCGCGGCGGTCATCTCCTCCCTGTATCCGGTCACCACTGTCATCCTCGCCACGATCGTCCTGGGCGAGCGCGTTTCCCGCGACCACGCAGTCGGGATCGCCCTGGCGGTCGTGGCCGTCGCGTGCATCGGCATGGGTTCCGCGTAGACTCGGTCGATGAAGGACGACACGGCCGAGCCCGTCATCGAGCCGGTCTGGCTCGTGGAGGCCACCTATGCTCCCGATGGCGCGGACACGCGCGTCCCGTTCCGGGCCGAGCACATCGCCCATGCCGCGGCCATGATCGACGCAGGCACCTACATCGAGGTGGGCGCCTACGCGGACGTTTCTGCATCGCTCATCACGGTGCGGGCCGATAGCGCCGAGGAAGCCCTCCGGATCGTCGGCGAAGACGTCTACCTGCGCAACGGGATCTGGGTGGAATTGCGGGCGCGACCCTTCGGGCGCGTCACCCGCTCCGGGTGAGCGGCACGCGGACGATCGCGAGTCGATCGACCGCTTCCGGATCGCGAAGCACGATGATCGGGTCGAAACCCTCCGGACCGAGCTGCCCTCCGTCGATCGTGCGTCGCAACCAGCCGAGCTGGTCCGTCACGATGCCGCCGTCCACGACGCGTGTCCGCGAGGCATTCCGCGCGCGGATGACGTCCGGCGGCAGATCCAGCACGATCGCCGCGGCTCCGACGGCGGCCTCCCTGGCGCGGGCCACCAGGGATCGACGGTGGCTTCTGCGGAGGTTCGTGGCATCCACGACGGTTAGCCGCCCCTCGATCGCCCGCCGAGCGACCTCGCGATGGAGGATGGCGAACGCGCGGCCGGATACCGACTGGTCGGCCTCGTCGCCGGACAGCACGGCGCGCAGCGCATCGCTGGACACGATCTCGTCGAGCGCGAAGTGGCGCCGGGCGAGCGTGGACTTCCCGGACCCGGCTGGACCCACGAGGAGCACCAGGCTCGGATCCTCGATCGTCAGCGCCGTCATGCGGAGATGATGCGCCGGACCCGTCCGGATGTCGCCGTCGCGCGAAAGGACCGTCGATGAGCGGTCGCACTTCCATCGTCTGGTTCCGCCGCGATCTCCGGCTCCACGACCACCCGGCCCTGGCCGGTGCCCTGGAGCAGGGGGATCGGGTCGTTCCCCTGTACGTCATCGACCCGACGCTGCTGCACGGACGCTTCGCGTCCGCGAATCGAACCTGGTTCCTGCTGGAGTCGATCCGGGCCCTCCGCGCGTCCCTCAGGGCCATCGGCTCGGATCTGGTCGTCCGCACCGGTGACCCGCGGGTCGTCGTTCCCTCGATCGCGCGCGAGATCGTCGCCTCGGACGTCTTCGTGTCGCGGGACCACGCGCCGTACGGGCGGGCGCGAGATCTCGTCGTCGCCCGTGCCCTGGAGGCGGCCGGCGTGGCGTGGCATGCCCGGCGAGGGCTGCTTGTCCATGAACCGGACGAACTGGCAACGAGTGACGGGCGCCCCTTCAGCGTGTACTCACCGTTCCGGAGGGCCTGGGAAGGCATCCCGCGGCGCGTCTCCGTGGCCGCTCCCGCCGTGATGCCCCCGACCCATGAGGGCATCCTGTCCGAAGGGGGTGGGCTGGCCGCCGGGGCCATTCCCTCGCTGGCAGACCTGCTGCCTGATGGCGTCGAGCGCCCCACGGCTTTGCCGGACCTGTTGCCCGATCCCGGTGAACGCGCTGCTCGAGACCGCCTGGATCGCTGGCTGGACCGACCGGTGGACCGCTACGCCGAGTCCCGAGACCGTCTCGACATGGAGGGCGGGACCTCGCGCCTGTCGGCGGACCTGCGGTTCGGCCTGCTCTCTCCCCTCGAGGTCGTGGAGCGGGTCGACGGCCCCGGCGACGGGCGGCGCGTCTTCCTCGGCGAGATCGTCTGGCGCGAGTTCTATGCGCACGTCCTGTTCCACCGGCCGCGCGTCCTCACCGAGTCCTACCGGCAGGAATTCGACGATCTTCCGTGGGCCGCGGACGGGGCCTCGGCGGACGCCTGGCGCGAAGGCAGAACGGGGTACCCGGTCGTGGATGCGGCG
>JAOUEG010000261.1 GCA_029858845.1 Chloroflexota bacterium
CAATCAGCCGCGCAAGGGTGGCCTGTTCGGGCTCCGCCGCCGGAGCTGACCCTTCCGACTGGATCCCCTGCTGGGCGTGCATCAAGTGGGCGATCGATGCTCAGAGCGGGCTGAACCGCGCCTGGAAGAACCGCAGGTACCGGGGCTCGTAGACCATCTCTAGTCCGCGGGCCTCCGCGCGGGCGTCGAAGCAGGCCTTCACGGACTCGGCGACGACGTCCATGTGCGCTTGGGTGTAGACGCGGCGCGGAACGGTGAGACGGGTCAGTTCCAGCTTCGGGCGGTTATGGTCGCCGGTCTGCGCGTTCCTTCCCGCGGATGCGATCCCCCGCTCCATCGAGCGGATCCCGGAATCGAGGTACAACGCAGCGGCCAGCGTCTGGGCCGGGAACAGGTCCTGCTCCAGGTGCGGGTAGAACCGCCGCGCATCGAGGAAGATCGCGTGGCCGCCGATGGGCTCGACGATCGGGACGTCCCACTCCTGCAGCAACTCGCCTAGGTAGCGGACCTGCCCGACGCGTGACCGGACGTGCTCGTCCGAAACCGACTCTTCGATACCGATGGCGAGCGCCTCCATGTCGCGTCCGGCGAGACCACCGTACGTGTGGAGACCCTCGTACACGACGACGAGGTTCCGCAGCTCATCGAACAGTTCCCGATCATTGACGGCGAGCCAGCCTCCGATGTTGACGAGGTTGTCCTTCTTCGCCGACATCCAAGCCCCGTCCGTGTAGGAACAGAACTCGAGGAGGATCTCGGCGATGGGCGTGTGCGCGTAACCTTCCTCTCGCTCCTGGATGAACAGCGCGTTCTCCACCATCCGGGTCGCGTCGAGCATCAATCGGATCCCGTTCGCGTCGCACAAGGCGCGCAATTCGCGGACGTTCGCCATCGAGACCGGCTGTCCTCCCGCCATGTTCACCGTGCCGGCGAGCGAAAGGTATGGGATGCGCTCGGCGCCAACCTCGTCGATCAGCTGCTGGACCTTCACCAGGTCGACATCACCCTTGAACGGATGCTGGGACAGGGGGTCGTGGGCCTCGTCGATGATGACGTCGTGGAACGTCGCGCCCGCCAGCTCCTGATGGAGACGGGTCGTGGTGAAGTACATGTTCCCGGGAACGTGATCGCCTGTCGTGATGAGGGTCTGGCTGATCAGGTGCTCCGCCCCACGACCCTGGTGCGTCGGGAGGATGTGCCGGTAGCCGTAGAAGCGCTGGACCGCCGCTTCCAGCCGATAGAAGTTCCGACTCCCTGCATATGCCTCGTCGCCGAGCATCATCCCGGCCCACTGCCGGTCGCTCATGGCGGAGGTCCCCGAGTCCGTGAGCAGGTCGATGTAGACGTCGTCCGACCTGAGCAGGAACGTGTTGTAGCCGGCCTCCTCGAGCGCCGACACCCGTTCTTCGCGGGTCGTCATCTTGAGTGGCTCGACCATCTTGATCTTCCAGGGCTCGGCCCAGGATCGACGGCCATGCTGCTGGCCCATGGTGTGGAGCGACTGGCCCGACATGGTTCTCCTCGTCTGGATCGTGGGGAGAGACGGAGCGCGAAGGCAGCACCGGGTCGGCCATTCGTCGCGCGAGGGGCGCGCGGCGCCTGGCACCCGGGCGCCCGAGTTGTTGAGCTGAGCGTACTCGCCATGGGATCGGTCGTGGAGATCCTCCGGGACGAACCGGGGCGGCGACATCTCGGGACGACCGCGTGGCTCGTCACCATGGTCTTCCCCAGCAGAGATTCGAACTCGGGATGACAGATGGCTCTTGGCGCCGGCAGTGGGTCCTCCCAGACTGGGACCTGGCCCGCGGAGCCGCCGCGGCGATCGACGATGCGGTCGAGATGGCGCTCGACGACTCGTCCTCCGTGAGCGCGGACCCGCCTGTCGTCGGTGTTCCCCGACGACAGCCGATCGACACCATCAGGAGGACGGTCATGCCGGCTCGTGCGAAGGGGCGATGCGCAGGCCGGGGAGCGACCTCGAGCCGACTCACGGTTCTGGTGGCAGCCCTGGTCGTGCCGGTGGCGTCGATGTCCTGCGGCGGCACCGAACCCTCCGCCATGACCGATGGACCGGCGTCAGCCGCGGCGTCCACGGTGGCGCCGACCGCCCTGGAGACCGGGGAGCAGACGCCCGCCCCGATCAACTGGGAGATCGGAGAGGCGCCGGGCGACGTCCGCGACGTGGTTTCCACCGGTGCATTCATCGTGGCTGTGGGAGTCGCCGCGATCGACGAGTCCGGCGACACGGCGGGGATCTGGACATCGATCGACGGTGCAGCGTGGGAGCCGGCACAGGTCGCCCAGCCATCAGGCACGGTTGCGGCGGTGGCCATCGGGCGCGATCGGCTGGTCGCGGTGGGAACCGTCTTCCAGGGCACGAGCCGCCCAGCGGCCTGGACCTCTGTCGACGGTCGCATATGGCAGGCGCTCCCCGCGTCGGCATTCGTCGGTGCCCAAGAACGCGAGCCCGGAGCGCTCGCGGATGTCGCCGCAGGGGTCGGGGGATTCGTTGCCGTCGGCTCTGAAGTCGGGGCGGGCGGCCACCGTGCGGCGGCGTGGCACTCGACGGATGGGCTGTCATGGACGCGAAGCCCGTCGGATCTGGGCGGCGACTCGGCCGGTGCCGTCGTCCCGCGCGACACCGGGTATGTCGCCTCCGGCTGGTCGCCGGGGGACGATGGGGATGCCCGCGCCATGTTCTGGTCGTCGCCGGACGGACAGACGTGGACCGCCGCGCCGGACGATTCGGACCTGCACGGCGTTGCCAGCGACCCGGCCATCGCAGCAACTCAGCAGCACCTGGTCGCCGTCGGGTATCCGGCGCACCAGTGGGCCGTGACCGATCCCCTGGTCTGGACCTCCCAAGATGGTGTCACCTGGCAGCGCGACACGGCGAGCGCGCTGACCATGGAGCTCCCCGATACTCCCGACCCTGGATCCGGACCGCCCTCGGTGGCCAGTCTCGCGGTCGGCGGACTGATCGGGACGGATGACGGGTTCGCTGCCGCCGGCGCGGGGATCGTCCTGACGCCCGGCTCCGGCGCCTCCGTGGTCCGCCGCGTCGTCTGGTCCTCGCAAGACGGGGCCGCCTGGTCCCTCGTCGCAGACTTGCCGGACCCGCAGGCTGGCTCCGGCGCAGACGGAGCCTTGGTGGGGCCGCTGGTCGCCCATCAGGGACGATTACTGGTGTTCGGGAAGCCCACCGGCGCAGGGCCCGCGCCGCTCTGGGAAGCGGATCTGAGAGGACTCCTTCATCCCGCCTCGTGACCAGCGAGCGGAACACGAGGGCCAACGCACGGTGCGAGAAGCCTCCGGCCATCACCGGCAGCGTCCGCTCGCTCAGGGGCGAGGGCCGTCGATCGATTCCGGCGCCGCGATGCCCGCGCGCTCCAACTCTCCGAGCGCCCAGCCATAGGCGAGCCATAGGGCAACGATGGCGACGAGCGATACGACGAGCATGAGGATCGCCCCGCGGTACGACGGCGGCGTGAAGACATCCGGTGACGTGGCCCAGTCGCGGCCTCCTCGGCGACGCAGCAGCGCCATGACCATCCGCGCCCCGGCTACGATGAGCGCGATACTCCCCG
>JAOUEG010000262.1 GCA_029858845.1 Chloroflexota bacterium
CACGCTCAAGGCGCGGATCGGCAATCCGACTCCGCGCGTGACCGAGACGCCGGCAGGGATGCTCAACTCGATCGGTCTCCAGAACCCGGGCGTCGATGCCGTCGTGGAGAAGTACGCCGAGACATGGGCTCGCTGGAAGGTACCGGTGATCGTCAACGTGGCGGGGGAGTCGGTCAGCGACTACGTCGAGGTCGCTCGGCGGCTGGAAGGGGTGCCCGGCGTCGCCGGCATCGAGCTCAACATCTCGTGCCCGAACGTTGGGGCTGGGGGGCTCCAGTTCGCCATCGATGCCGGGGCAGCGGGTGAGGTGACGGCCGCGGTCCGCCGCGTGACGGACCTGCCGCTCCTCGTGAAGCTCTCGCCCAACGTCGCGGATATCCGTCCGATCGCGAGGGCCATCGCAGACGCGGGAGCGGATGCCCTGACGGCGATCAACACGCTCTCGGGGATGGCCGTGGATCCCACTCGCACCAGGCCGCTGCTGGGGAACACGTACGGCGGCCTGAGCGGGCCCGCCATCAAGCCGGTGGCCCTCCGCGTCGTCTACGAGGCGGCACAGGCGGTGCGTATCCCGATCGTGGCCATCGGCGGCGTCACCGCGCTGGCGGACGTGCTGGACTTCCTGGCCGTCGGGGCCGTGGCGGTCCAGGTCGGGACCGCCATCTTCGCCGACCCCGTCCTGCCGGTCCGGTTGGTGGACGAACTCGAGGCCGAATGCCGGCGCGTGGGCGCCGGCTCGTATCGGGATCTGATCGGCGGAGCCCTGCCCAAGCATCGGGTGCCGCCATCGGCCAAGGGCGTCGAGTATCGGCCCTGACCGCCGCGGTCAGGCGTTGACGTCCCTCCGGCGGATCCCCCAGCCGGACAACAGCCAGCCGGCAACCGCCAATGCGATGCACAACACGATCCCGGTCGGATCCCAGTTCCCGATCATCGGCTGACCGAGGTGCGATGTGATGGCGAACTCCTGGATCCAGTCCGGCAGTCCGAGCGCCGGCACCAGCAGGTCCACCAGGAACGTCAGGATGACCAGGAGGGCGACCGCCTCGCCGGCGAACGACGTTCCGATCACCCCGCCCCAGGCCATGCCGATACCGGCAAGCGCGAATGCGTAGAGCCCGAGGACCAGGGAGCCGAGGATCGGCGTGAGGACATCGCCGCCGGCGACCAGCGAGCCGAGCCCGATCCCGAGCACGACCATGACAGTGAACAGGCCGACGGCCGCGAACACCCCGAGCCCGCCGCCAAGCGCCCAGCGCAGGCGCGACATCGGTGTCGAGAGCAGCATCTCCAGTCGGCCATCGCTCTCGTCCGAAGCCCACCCGTTCACGATCGTGGCAGCGGCGAAGCCCGCCAGGATGAAGCCGAACGTGATGAACGCGAGCTGAAGGAAGGCGCCCGCCCCTTCAGTCAGGTTCACATCCGGGAAGATGGCCTCGAAGATCGCGAGCGTGTCCGGTGAAAGCTGGTCAAGCGCCGAGCTGAACGAGAGCGCGGCCGCCCCGAACACGAAGCCCATGATCCCGACGCCGATCCCCCACCAGGCGGCGAGCGGCAGGCGTTCACCGAAGGAGCGACCGGCCGGTCCGCGCAGCCCGAGGGCCGCGGACGGCATGCTCGGCCAGGGGATCCGGGTCGTGACGCCGAGGTCTCGCCGGGAGAACAGCTCGACGCCCACGATGAACAGGATGGCGGCCACAAGGGCGCCCGGAACGAGCGAGGCCCAATCCGGCTGGCCGGAGAGGGGCTGGTGTTGGGCCGTCCACCCGAACCACGTCAGGTTTGCCAGCGGCTCGAATGCCGGAACGGCTGCCTGGTATCCGTTCGCGAAGTAGCCGACGAGCAGGACCGTGCCGGCGATCGCTGCCGCGCCGCCGCGTCCGACGAGGGGTGCCAACGCGAACGCCACCGCGCCCGACGCCAGCGCAACCACGCCGACCCACGCAGCGAAACCGAGCGCGCTCTCGACCGAGATCTCGTCGCCCGGGAGGGTCGCAAAGGCGTTCCCCGCGATCCACGCACTGCCGAACGTGACCAGGACGACGATCGCCATCCCGGTCAGATGGGCCGCCAACTTCTCGACGGCGATCCGCCGCATGCCCATCGGCGTCGTGGCGACGAATTCCAGGCTGCCGCGGCGGGCCTCAGCGGCCAGGCTGCCGGAAAGTGCCAGGATCGACCACAGGCAGGTGATCAGGCCCAGGGAGGCGGCGGTCTTCCAGCCGATCGAGCCGCCGAGCGTCTCGATGGCAACCGGGAACGGGTTGCCGTACACGCCGGCCATCGCGGGCGGCAGACTTTGGACGAGGAGCTTGAGCTCCTCGCGGGATTGCAGCGTGGCATACGCCTCACCGAACGCCACGCCGCTCGAGATCAGCATCACTCCGATCAGGCCGGCCACGATGATCACCGCCAACCGCGAATCCCGGAGCGTCTTGGCGTAGACACTGCCGAGGCCGTAGACGCGGCTCCACGATGACGTCCGCGTCAACGGGGCTTGCGGCAGCCGCGCTGCTTCACCGGTCATGCCCGTTGGCCTCCACGGCGTCGTGGCCGTACTGGGCGAGGAATGTCTCCTCGAGACTGGGCTCCCGACTAACGAAGTCGATCAGTTCGTGGCGCGACGCGGCCCGGACGACCGGGGTGATCGCCCCCGAGACGCGCATCCGGAGCAGGTGGTCTTCTGCCGCGAGGTCCGACACTCCTGGAAGTCCCCGGAACTCCTCCAACGGCACCTCGCCGGCGAAGCGGAGCTCCACCTGGTGGTGAGCGAGATCGCGGAGCGCCTCGACACGATCGGTCTTCACCAGGCGGCCGTCACGGATGATCGCAACGCGGTCGCAGGTGCGTTCCACCTCGGACAGGATGTGGCTCGACAGGAACACCGTGCGGCCCTCCCCGCGCGCCTCGCGGACGAGTCCGTAGAACGACTGCTGGATGAGCGGGTCGAGGCCGGACGTCGGTTCGTCAAGGATCAGCAGCTCGGGACGATGCTGGAGCGCGATCACGAGGCCGATCTTCTGCTTGTTGCCCTTCGAGTACTCCTTGAACCGTCGGCTTGGATCGATGTCGAACCGCTCGATCAGCGATGCCTGGTAGGCCCGGTCCACGCCACCCCGCAGATTGGCGAAATAGGCCAGTGTCTGGCCACCCGTGAGTCGGTCGTACAGCGCGAATTCGCCCGGGATATAGCCGATCCGGCGATGGATCGCGACAGGATCCTGGGTGGATTCGATGTCGAACACGAAGGCGCGCCCGCCCGTGGGCCGGATCAGGTCAAGCACGGTCCGGATGGTCGTGGTCTTGCCAGCCCCGTTCGGACCGAGGAACCCGAACACCTCGCCTTCGAGGACCTCGAGATCGACGTCGACGATCCCGCGGTGCGCGCCGTAGGTCTTGGTCAGCTGTTCGGTTCGGATGACGGCAGTCATCGATGCTCCTTCGTGCGTGGGGGTCAGTCGAACCAGAGGTGGAGGGTGGCGTCGTCCATGAACACGAGCGATCCAGGGGCGGCCCCCAGGATGCGTTCGATCGCCTCGCGGTACGCGTCCAACGTGGCCTCGACATCGGTGAACGTGATCGAATC
>JAOUEG010000263.1 GCA_029858845.1 Chloroflexota bacterium
CAACGGGAAAACGGGGTGGTCGGCGGGTCGCGACGATCATCCATCCCCATGGAGGCCCCACAGCGCAGGCATTCCGCGCGTTCAATCCGTTCCGGACCCTGCTCGTCCGAGAGGGCTACGCGTTCATGTCCGTGGACTTCCGCGGATCGACCGGCTACGGCCGGGCGTTTCGCCAGGCCAACCATGACGAGTGGGGCCACGCGGACGTGCACGACCTCATCGACGCCGGACGCTGGGTGCTTGACCAGCCCTGGTCGGACGGACGGCTTGCGATCTACGGGGGCTCGTACGGCGGGTACATGGTCCTGTGCAGCCTCGTCGAGGAACCGGCCATGTGGTCGGCCGGCGTGGACCTGTACGGCGACTCGGAGATCGGTGAGAGCTACCGCCACGGCGACCGGGTCGGTCGGCTCGACCTCCAGAAGATGATGGGCAGGCCCGACGACGCCTCCCGTGCGGAGGCCTATCGCCGGGGCTCGCCGGTCTACCGGGCCGAGCGAATCGAGGCGCCGCTCCTCATCCTTCACGGCCGCAAGGACAAGCGCGTGGTCCCGCTGATGTCCGAGAAGATGATCGAGGCCCTCGAGATCGAGGGCAAGTTCCACGAGGTCAAGTGGTACGACGACGAGGGCCACGGCTGGGAGCGACGCGAGAACCGGCGCGACGCCTACGAACGGATCCTGAAGTTCCTCAGGACGCACGTGGCGCCGGACGAGGCATAGGCGCGACGTGATCGCCGACGCGGGGGCGCGGTCGTGCCCATGACGGACGTCGATCGGCTCGAGGTCCAGCTTCTGTCCGAGCAACTCGCGAGGATGCGCGGGATGCTCTTCGGCTACTCAGACCTCTTCTTCCGACGCATCCGCGACTGGGCGATCGTCACGATCGCCCTGCTGGTCCTGGCGTCGTCCGGGGCCTTCCCCACGGCCGTGGCGTTCGTCCCGTTCATCGTTCCGTTCGCCTTCCTCGAGACGGCCTACCTGTTCTTCTACACGGTCTTCGCCCGGCGCTACGCCGAACGCCTCGAGCGGCGGATCAACACGGTCACGGGGGTCGAGGCGCTGGTGGCCCACCGCCTCGAGGCGGCCTACTTCTATCCGCCCGACGCGCCGAAGATCGCGGCGCTCTCGGCCGGCCATCCGCTCGGGATGGTGTCCGTCTCCACGATCGGCTACACCCTCGGCGCCGGCATCCTGTGGGCGGCCGGTTTCAGCGGCCTGGTCGCGTTCGCCGAGGGCCAGGGCGGCCTGACGGGACTGCTGCCGGCGGGTGCCGTGCTATGGACGACGACCATCGCCGGGTACCTGGTCTGGAGCTTCCTGACGCGGCACGACGAAGCGCGTCTGCTGCGCGAACTGGACCGCTGGGAGGATGCCGTCAGCCGGTGACCGCGCGGACGGCCCGCCGCAGATCCGCACGGCACGGCGTCCGTGGCGGCTCCAGCCGTCCGTCGCGGCCCGTGGCCGACCGGCTCCGTGAATCGGAAAACGGCCGCCGGTTCGGCGACCGTCTTCGCGTGTCACGCGGTCGACGGCAAGCGTCGACGCAGCAGCTTCGTCCGGGTGCTCAGCCGAACCAGCGCCGGCCGGCCATCAGCACGAGGCTGGAGCTGGCCAGGGCGGACAGGAGCATCACGACCCGGAAGGTCTGCGACTTGAGAACCTGCATCGCGTCCCTCTCAGTCTGGGCGGGGATGGTCGATCCCCCACGAACCCCAACCTAGCGTTCGCTCGGATCGACCGGCATGACCCATGAGTACGGCTCGCCCCGACCCGCTGGGGGGAGGTTCCCGGACGCACCGGCACCGATGCCGAGCCGCGGCCCCCGGCTCAGTCGCCCGACCGGGTCGCGATGATCGCCTCCAGTTGCGCGACGTGCTCCTCGGCGTGGCCGAGGACGAATCGCCCCGTGATCGCATCGCAGCGCATCTCGCCGAGGCGCGGGTGCAGCCCCACCTTGTCGCGCTCGGGTTCCGTCAGGGTGGTCAGGCGGTCGGACCATGCCTCGAGGCCGCCGTCGATCCGTTCGAACAGCACGCGCAGCGGCAGCGTTCGTTCGCGGCCGATCAGGCCGATGCGAACGGCGTCGTTCGCGTTCCGCCCGAACGGCACGGGCTCCGGTGTCCCGTCCACGACACGCTCCAGCTCGCCGAGCCAGAACGGAAGCATCTCGACGACGTGCGCCAGCACCTCGCGGGGACCCCAGGATGCCTCGGGCTCCGTGCCGAAGGCTTCGGCCAACGGCCAGGGTTCACCCGCCGCGACCTGCGGCGCGAGCGCCGCATAGGCGGCCCGGATCGCGGCCAGGCGAGCGATCTCCGAGGAATGGTCGTTGGCGCGATCGTCGGTGGTCATGGCGGTCAGTGTCGCACGGGGGCGTAGCATGGCCCGATCGACCATCGCCCTCGACGGCGGTCGCGGGGAAGACGACCTCAGCCGCCGGGGCCGTCCCGTTCGCAGTGGAGGTGTGCAGATGACCGACACGGTGTCCCGAGGCGCCATGAACCAGGCAGGCGCCCGTCTGGATGCGGATGCCTACGCCAAGGCAGCCGACTTTCTCCCCATCGACGGGATCGATCACGTCGAGTTCTGGGTGGGCAACGCACGGCAGGCGGCCGCCTACTACCGGGCGCTGTGGGGTTTCACGCCGGTCGCCTTCAGCGGCCTTGAGACCAAGGTCCGCGATCGGGCCAGCTACGTCATGGTCCAGAACGACGTCCGATTCGTGTTCACCGCGCCGCTCACGCCCGACGGCGAGATCGCCGAGCATGTCCGTGCCCATGGGGACGGCGTTCATGACATCGCCTTCCGTGTCGCCGATGTCGAGTCGGCCTGGCGCGAGACCACCTCGCGTGGCGCCGTATCCGCCCTCGAGCCGACCGAACTGGACGGCGGCGCGGACGGAGCGCTGCGAAGGGCAAGCATCCGGACCTACGGCGAGACGCTGCACTCCTTCGTCGATCGCAGCGCGTATCACGGCGCCTTCGCGCCCGGCTATCGAAAGGTGAAGTCACCGGCGCGTGCGGCCGCGGGTCTGTCGCTGCTCGAGGTCGATCACTGCGTGGGCAACGTGGGCCTCGGCGAGATGGATAGGTTCGTCGACTTCTATCGCGACGTCCTGGGCTTCGCCCAGCTGATCCACTACGACGACAAGGTCATCCACACGGACTACAGCGCTCTGATGTCCAAGGTCATGACCAACGGCAACGGGCGGATCAAGTTCCCGATCAACGAGCCCGCCACGGGAAAGAGGAAGAGCCAGATCCAGGAGTACCTGGACTGGTATCGAACAGCCGGATGCCAGCACATCGCACTCCGGACCGACGACATCGTCGGCACGGTCAGACGCCTCCGTGACAACGGCGTGGAGTTCCTGGGCCTGCCACACGAGTACTACGCGACGCTTGCGGATCGTGTCGGAGATGTCGGCGTGCCCATCGACGTTCTGGAAGACCTCGGGATCGAGGCCGACCGTGATGAGGAGGGCTATCTCCTGCAGATCTTCACGCGTCCCGTCCAGGATCGGCCGACCTTCTTCTTCGAGATCATCGAGCGGCACGGCTCCCGCGGCT
>JAOUEG010000264.1 GCA_029858845.1 Chloroflexota bacterium
GACGGGCACGATCGCGCTCGATCGCTTCTACGCGCGCAGGATCCGGCGGCTCCTGCCGGCGGCGGCAGTGGCGCTCGCGGTCACGCTCCCCCTGTCCTATGCCATCCTCGCCCCCCTTGACCGCGCCCAGGCGATGGATGACGGGCTGGCGTCCATCCTGTCCGTCGCGAACATCCGCTTCGCCCTCGCGGACGGCGATTACTTCGCATCCGTGACCGGACCATCGCCGTTCCTCCACTTCTGGTCGCTCGCGCTCGAGGAGCAGTTCTACCTGTTCTGGCCGCTCCTCCTCCTGGCGGTCGCACGCGGCCGACGTCCGCGCGTCCGGACAGGCCTCACCCTGGCCATCCTGATCGCAGCGTCGTTCGCGATCGGCGTCGCGCTGACGGACGCGTCGGCGACCTGGGCGTTCTATGCGCTGCCTGGCCGAGCGTGGCAGTTCGCGGCCGGCGGCCTCGTCGCGATCGGTGCCGGCGTGGTGGCTCGCATCCCGACCCCGGCGCTGATCGCGGCGGGCTGGTCTGGTGCAGTCCTCCTGGTGGTGAGCGCGCTGGCGCTCGACGGCAGCCTTCCCTACCCTGGGATCCTGGCCGCCGCCCCGACCCTCGCCGCGGTCTACCTGATCGCTTCCGGCGACCGTCGGTATGGCCCGGGACGCCTGCTGGGAACCGCTCCGCTTCGCTTCCTCGGCCGGATCAGCTACTCCCTGTACCTCTGGCATTGGCCGATCCTCACGCTGCCCGCGATCGCGCTGGGAACGACGTTGGAGCCGGCCGCGGTCCTCTCGCTCGTCGGCGTCGCCGTGGTGGTCGCCTGGCTGAGCGAACGGACGGTCGAGCAGCGCTTCCGGCGCCCATGTCCCACGGCCCGGAGCGACGCCCGCCGCTCGCTGGCCGTCGGCGCGGTGGCGATGGCGGCCGTCGTCGTACTTGCCGGATCCCTCGACCTCGCCGCTTCCGGCACCGTGTCTGATGGCAGCGAGGGCACGGACGCAGCGATCGCGCTCGACGCCCCGATCATGACGCTCGACGCCGGACCGGCGACCAGGGCCGGGGACGGGACCGATCCCACCTTTGACGCGATCGCAGGGCTGACTCCGCCGTCGGCCGCGCCATCGGGCAGCCGCGCACCGGCGGCCGGATCAGCGAGCGCACTCACGACCGACCAGCCATCGGCCTCGCCCGGTCCGTCGACCGTTCCGGCCGAGGTGGCCGCCAGGGCACCCGGTTGGACCCTGGCGATCCCGGTCGACGCCCCTGAGCGCTCGATCCCGCTGCCGCACGACGTACACCCGTCGCTGGCCGACGTGCGGGGCGACATCGAGCGCCTCTTCGCCGACGGATGTATCACGAGCACGTCTGGCACGCGCCCGTCGCGCTGCGTCTACGGCGACGAGGACGGTCGGGTCGCGATCGCCCTCGTGGGCGACTCTCACGCGAGCCACTGGTTCCCCGCCTTCAACGTCCTGGCGAACCGCCACGGCTGGCGATTGCTGCCGTTCGTCAAGGTGGCCTGTCCGTTCGTGGACATGCCGGTGAGAAACCTGCTCATCAAGCGTACGTACACGGAGTGCGAGACGTGGCGCGCTCGCGTGATCGCCGCGGTCAACCGTGAGCGGCCCGATCTGGTGGTCGTCGTCTCCGGCTATCGGGCGATCATCGCCACCCGAACCGCCGACGCGAGCCCGAAGCGGCAAGGGGCGGCCATGGCACGAGCCATCGCCAAACTCAGCGCGCCGGTCGCGGTGATGATCGACAGCCCGCGTGCGTCATTCGACATCCCGGCCTGCCTGTCCCGGCACCGGGACGACGTGCGCGACTGCGCGATCCCCCGAAAGGAGGCCTTCCCTTCGCAATTCGGCCTCCGCGAGCGCATCGCCGCCGCCGCGACCGGCGCAGGACTGCTCGACCTCGTCGCTGCGGTCTGCCCGGCAACGCCCTGCCAGGTCGTCCGCGACGGGCACATCCTGTACCGCGATGGGCATCACCTGACGGCGACCTTCGTGCGCTCCCTCGCAGGTGACCTCGACCGCGCGCTCGGCCCGTTCCTGGTCCGGACGCCGACCGGCGATGAGGCATCGCAGCCCGCACCGACATCACAGGTGCGCGCAACGGGGCCTGGTCCAGTCGCGTCCGGCCCGGCGGTGCTCGTGCCTCCCGTGTCCAGCCCGGCCCCGACGGAGTCGCCGGCGGTCGTAGCGGCGGTGCTCGTGCCGCCCGCGTCCGACCCGGCTCCGTCCGCACCAGACGGACCGACCCCAAACGCCGATGTCCAGTTCGAAGCGGCGGCCGGACGGGCCGTCGATGGCCACGATCCGGCGGGCAGCGGTTCGCTCGAACCGATCGTGGCGACCCACCCGAGCAACCCGGCGCTCCTGGCCATCGCCTATACCCGGGCATCGGGAAACGGCACCGGCAGTGGAGCCGCGCTGAGCATCGGCGTGCGGGTCTCGCGGGATGGCGGCCACACCTGGCGCGAGACACGTCGTCATCCGTGGGATGGCAGCGGACGCCGCCCGAGTCTCCATTCTGCGATCGCGTGGGGGCCCGGCCCATCCGGGACCAGCCGCCTCTACTGGACCGGCACCACCACCGGCAAGGACGGCGTCCGGGTCGCCATCGCCCACTCGGACGACCTGGGCGCGTCATGGTCCCAGCTCCGGGTCGCACGCGGCACACCTGCCTGGAGCGGCGGCTTCCCCGACGTCACGGTGGACCGCGACCCGGCGAGCCCTGGGTACGGCGTCGTGTACGTCGCCTATGCGTACCCGGCCCGTTCGGGGCGCGGTGCCGCCATCCGGCTCCTCGCCTCGACGGATTTCGGCCGGACCTGGCACGGCACGGATGTAGAGCGTGCCCCCGTCACGCGGCCGTACTCCGTCTCATGGCGCTTCGGATGCAGGGTCCGCACCACACCCGACGGGGCGGTGATCGTCTCGGTCTACCAGGCCGACCTGCGCTCGTGGAACGGCGCCGACGTCTTCGACCGGGGCGGAGCCTCCAATGTCGGGCGGATCGGCTTCGCGGTCACTCGACTCGCCGTGGACCGTTCGACGGGGACGCTCACGGCGAGCCCGACGGTCATGGCGACGACGATCGCGCGCAACGCCTACACGACGAGCCGGCGTACGGCGCCCGGCACCCGGTCACATACATACCTCGACCCGATCTGGTCGCATGGGCTGGACGTCGATCGGAGCACCGGCCGCCTCTACCTTGCCGTCGCAGACGTCGCCACTCGCCCGGCCAAGGGCGAGCCTCGCGGAACGGTCCGTGTCGGCCGCAGCGACGACGGGGGCGCCTCCTGGGCCTGGGTGACCCTCCCCGCGGCGCCTCCGATCACGGGCCGGCTCCAATCGAGCTTCAGGCCGACGATCGCGGTCCGGAACTCCGTCGTCCTCGTCGGCCTGCACACGATCGATGATGTTGCCTCGAGCAACTCGGGCAGGACGGACGCGAGGATCGGGAATGCCGTTGCGGTCTCCTACGACGGAGGGCGCAGCTTCCCGGTCCCCTCCCTCGTCAGCGGAAAACGCTGGCGCGCCTCGTCCCTTGAGCGGACCGCGAATG
>JAOUEG010000265.1 GCA_029858845.1 Chloroflexota bacterium
TTGTAATGTAGTAACACGCTAACATGAAGCTCATGAGCCTGGCAAGCGAGTTCGAGATCCTCCCCGCGATCGACCTTCGTGGCGGCCGCGTCGTTCGCCTCGAGCAGGGCGACTTCGCGCGGGAAACGTCGTTCTCGTCGGATCCGGTCTCGGTGGCCGTGGCCTTCGCCGACGCCGGAGCGCGGTGGCTCCACGTCGTGGATCTCGACGGGGCGCGAGCCGGCACCCCCGTCCACGATGCGGTCATCCGTCGGATCGTGGCATCGGTGGGCGACCGCCTTCACGTCGAGATCGCCGGCGGTCTCCGCACCATCGATGCGATCGCGAGCGTGCTGGCGACCGGGGCATCGCGTGCGATCGTCGGGACGAGGGCCCTCCAGGACCCCACCTTCGCCGGCCTCCTGGTTCGTCGCTTCGGTGGTGACGCCGTCGCCGTCGCCCTGGACGTTCGCGCCGGCTCGGCCGTCGGCGACGCGTGGCAGCCGGGTGCGCCCGGTCGGGCCGTCGAGGACGCCCTGGCGTCACTGGCGGACGTCGGTGTGGCCACATTCGAGGTGACGGCCATCGAGCGCGATGGTTCGACGGGCGGCCCGGACCTGGCGCTCTACGAACGCCTGCTCGCACTCGACCGCGGGGCGATCATCGCCTCGGCGGGCATCGCGACGACGGCGGACCTCGATGCCGTCCGATCGCTCGGGTGCGCCGGTGCGATCATCGGCCGCGCCCTGTACGACGGCCGGCTCGACCTGACCGAGATCCTCCCCGCCTGACGGTCAGTGCCCGCCGTGGCCGCCGGACGCCTCGAGCTCCTTGCGATGGGCCTCGATCACCTTCTCGGCGAGGTGTGACGGGACGTCCTCGTAGTGATCGAGGACGGCGCTGAAGGTGCCGCGACCCTGGGCCAGGGAGCGGAGCTCGGTCGCATAGGAGAAGAGCTCCGCCTGGGGGACATGGGCCGTGATCACCTGCATCCCGTCCGCCGAATCCATCCCGAGGACGCGACCGCGCCGGCCATTGAGGTCGCGGTTCACCTCACCCATGTAGGCATCCGGGATCCGGATCTCCACGGCCATGATCGGCTCCATGAGCGCCGGCTTCGCCTGGTGGACGCCGTCCTTGAGCGCCATCGACGCGGCGATCTTGAACGACAACTCGTTCGAGTCGACCGGGTGGAATGAACCGTCGTACAGGGTCGCCTTGAAGTCGGACAGCGGGTAGCCGGCCAGCACGCCCTCGGCAGCCGCTTCGCGGATGCCCTTCTCGACGCCGGCGAAGAAGCCCTTGGGGACGGCACCGCCAACGACGCGCTCGGCGAACTCGACGCCACCGTCCGGGTTGGGCTCGAGCTCGAGCCAGACGTCGCCGAACATCCCATGGCCGCCGGTCTGCTTCTTGTACCGGCCGTGGACCTGGGTCTTGCCGCGGATGGTCTCCTTGTACGGGACCCTGGGGGTATGGGTCGCGACCGCCGCCCCGAACTTGCGCTTCAGACGCTCCAGGATGACGGCCGTGTGGGCCTCGCCCATCGTCACGAGGACCTGCTCCCCGAGCGCCGTTCGCTCGAGGCGGACCGTCGGCTCCTCCTCCAGCATCCGCTGCAGGGCGGGGCCCATCTTGTCCAGGTCCTGCTTGCTCGAGGGCTCGATCGCGACCACCAGGGTGGGGGTCGGGAATTCGACGGACGGCAGCGTGAGCCACGTCTCCTTGCTGGCCAGGGTGTCGCCGGTCTCGGTGACGGACAGCTTGGCGATGGCGCCGATCTCGCCGGCCTTCAGCTCGCCGATCGGTTCCTGCTCCTTGCCGTGCAGCAGCAACAACTGGCCGATCCGCTCGTCCTCATCGCGGATGGTGTTCCAGACATGCGCCTGGGAGTGGAGGACCCCGGACAGCACCCGGAGATAGGTCAGCCGCCCGACGAACGGATCCGCCGTGGTCTTGAACACCCGCACCAGGAGCGGCCCGTTCTCGTCAGCCGCGACCTCGACCGGCTTCCCGGCCCGGTCCGCAGCGATGGCCGGGGGCTCGTCGGCGGGGGAGGGCAGGTAGCGGACGATCGCGTCCAGCAGGCCGCGGAGTTCGATCCCCTTGGCAGCCGATCCAAGGAGAACCGGCGCGAGGACGCTGTCCTTGACGCCCTTGCGCAGGCAGATCTCGAGCTCGTGGTCGGAGATCTCCTCGCCCTCGAGGTACTTGACCATGACGTCGTCGTCCGCCTCGGAGGCTGCCTCGAGAAGCTGATCGCGCCGCCGGGCGACCTCGTCGACCAGGTCGTCCGGGATGGGCACCTCGACTTCGTCGTGCCCGTCCCAGCGGTACGCCTTGCGGTGCACGAGGTCGACGTACCCGGAAAACGAGTCGGCGGCGCCGATCGCGAGTTGGATGGCGGCGACCTTGGTCCCGAACGCGGCGCGCAGCGCATCGAGCGCAGCCGTCGGGTTGGCGTTCTCGCGATCGCACTTGTTGATGAAGAAGCACGTCGCGGTGTTCGTGGCTCGCGCCAGTCGAACAGCCTCCTCGAGGCCCGCTTCGACGCCGCCCGAGGCATCCATCACCAGCAGGGCGCCGTCCGTCGCCGCGAAGCCCTCGATGACATCCGCCACGAAGTCCGGGTAGCCGGGCGTATCGACGAGCGAGATGCGCGTGCCGTCATACTCGAACGTCCCGACCGCAAGGCTGAGCGACTCGCGGCGCTTCTGTTCCTCGGGCTCGAAATCGAGATGGGCAGTCCCGTCATCCACCTTGCCGAGACGCGGGATCGCGCCGGCCTTGAAGAGGAGCTGTTCGGCAAGTGTGGTCTTTCCGGCGCCGGCGTGGCCGGCCAGGACGACACTGCGAAGGTGGGGCAGATCGACGTTCTTCATCGTCATCGGCGTGGACGATCCTCCAGCGGACGGTTGCGATCAGGTGGGCCGGGTCACGGCGCGGCATGAGCGCCGCGGGGGTAGCGCCATCATAGTCGGCTATACTCCGCCCCGCGATGTCCGGTCATAGCAAGTGGTCCACGATCAAGCGCCAGAAGGGCGCCAACGACGCCAAGCGCGGCGCGCTGTTCACGAAGGTCGCCCGTGAGATCTCCGTCGCCGCCCGCCAGGGCGGGGGTGACCCTGACGCCAACTATCGGCTCCGGCTGGCGATCGAGAAGGCGCGCTCCGTGAACATGCCCGCCGACAACATCAAGCGGACGATCGACAAGGCGACCGGCGGTGGCGAAGCCGACGAATACGAAGAGATCGTCTACGAGGGCTACGGCCCGGGCGGCGTGGCCGTCCTCGTGGAAGCCCAGACGGACAATCGCAACCGGACGGCCGCCGAAGTGCGGTCCATGTTCTCGAAGAGCGGCGGGCAGCTCGCGGGCAGCGGCGCCGTCGCCTGGCAGTTCGAGCCGCGCGGCCTGATCTCGATCCCAAGGAACGGCGGTGTCGATGCCGACGAAGTCGCGCTCGCGGCCATCGATGCAGGAGCCGACGACGTCGACACGGATGACGCCGAAGCGATCGAGGTCTACACGTCCCCGGGCGACCTCGAGGCCGTCCGGAAAGCCCTCGAGTCGGCCGGCGTGCCGGTG
>JAOUEG010000266.1 GCA_029858845.1 Chloroflexota bacterium
CGAGGAGGATGTCGATCCCTACGTACTGGCACGCGGGCTCTCGCACGTCGATCTGCTCAAGGTCGCTCACCATGGGAGCCGGACGGCGACGACCGAGGCCTTCGTCGAGGCCACGCATCCTTCGGTCGCGGTCGCCTCTGCCGGCACGGGCAACCCGTACGGGCACCCGACCAGGTCGACGCTGGATCGCCTCAGGGCAGCCGGGGCACGGGTCTATCGGACCGACCTGGATGGAACGGTGACGGTCGCGTTCGGGGCCGCGGGCATGACGGTTCGCCGGGAGCCACGGCCGGTGTCGGCCCGGGTCGATGCGATCCGGCGTGCGGCCAGCGTCGGGACGACGCAGGTCGGGTCGACGGCCGCGTCCGCAGCGACGCTCCCGGCGCCGATCGGGAGCTCGACCTCCGGCGCGCGGGCCCCGCTTGACCGCGCGGCACCGCTCCGTCGCTACGCGTGCGCCATCCCGGGGCCGCCGGCGACCGCAGCGCGCACAGCTGACCCCGCGATGATCGAAGGAGCGCTGGCCGCGGCGGCGCCGATGTCGGATCCGGGCCGGCACGATGGGTGGCGGCATCGGCTCGGCTACCATCGCATCGATGACGGTCCCCTCGCGGGCAGCAGCCGCTGCCCTGCTGCTCTCGCTGGATCCACCGGTGTGGGCGCTCAGGCACGCACGCGCCGTGGCCGAGATCGCAGCCTGGCTCGCCCGACGCACGGACGAGCGCGGGATGCCGGTGGATCTCGCCGCGGTGGACGCCGCGGCGCTGCTGCACGATGTGGACAAGCTGCTGCCGCAGGGGGCAACCGAGCGCGCCCTCCCCCACGGTGAGGGCTCGGCGGCGTGGCTCACTCGGGTCGGCCATCCCGAGCTGGCCCGGCTGGTAGAGGGCCATCCGGTGGTTCGTCTGGCGGATGCCGCGACCTACGGACGATGGGAGGCGGGCGCCGGACCGGAGGAGCGGATCGTGGCGTATGCGGACAAGCGCGCCGGACAGCGACTCGAGCCACTCCACACGCGGTTTGCCGGATGGCGAGCACGGTTCCCGGAGACCTGGGACGACGCGACCTGGCGGGACGTGCAGACCAGGGCGGCCCAGCTCGAGGCTGTCGTGTGCGGCGATGCCGGCGTGGACCCCGTCGCGGTCGGGCGCCTGCGCTGGACCGCCGCGGCGCTGCGAACGGCACGGCGGGCAGACGTCACGGTCGACCCTGCCCTCGCGACGGAGATGGACCGATGATCCCGCCGCTGCTCTACATCTGGGGTGACGACGACCTCATCGCGTCACGAATCGTCGAGCGGTTCGAGCATGCCCTCGGCGCCGAGCTCGGCATGCCACTGGAACGCTGGGACATCCGCGCCGACCCGGCGACCGCGGCGAGCGTCGTCGCCCAGCTGGAGGAGCGCCTGGCGACGCCCGTGCTGTTCGGCGGCGGGACCCTTGCGGTGGTGGCGACCCCCGGCGCCCTCGTGCGACGCAACGACACGCGCGACCGTGTCATGCGCGCCATGGAACTCATCGCTGACGGCAACGCGGTCGTGTTCGTCGAGGCGACGAAGTCGAACGCCAAGGGGCCCGGGCCGCGCCGGCTGGCCGAAGCCGTGACCGCCGCCGGGGGTCGGGTCGTGGCGGCACAGGCCCCGCGCCCGACCGCACTTGCCGCCTGGATCGAGCGCGAGGCACGGGAACGCGATCTCCAGCTGGCGCCGGGAACCGCTCGCGAGCTCGCGGAACGTCTCGGCGCCCGGGTGACGGACGGCGACGTGGATCGCCGCTACCTCAGCCGGGTCACCTCAGGTGAACTGGACAAGCTCGCCCTCCGGCACGCCCTCGACGGTGCGCCGGTGACCGTGGATGACGTTCGCGGCCTTGTCGCCGAATCGACACCGGGATCCGTCTGGGCCCTGACCGACGCCGTCGCCGAGCGCCGCAGCGCGGCCGCCCTCGATGCCTTGGATCGGCTCCTGGCAACGACGCCGGAACCCGTGCTCCTTGCCGTCCTCCACCGCCGCATCGTCGAACTGCTCGAGCTGGGCGACCGTCTGGCAGGCGGGGCGGCCCTGCCGGCCGCTGCCCGAGCGATGGGCATCAAGAGCGAGTTCCGGGCGAAGACGCTTGCCTCCCAGGCCCGCCGCTGGAGCACGAACGAATTGACCGCGGCGCTTTCCGACCTGGTCGGCCTCGATGCCATGGTCAAGGGGCTGCCCGGGTGGGAGGCCGACGCCGCGCAACGCCGTCTCGCGTTCACGATGTGGGTTCGCGACCACGCGGCGGTCGCGCCCGGTCGCTGAAGGGCCACGACGCGGGGGGACCACGTCGGGCGAAGGGAGCGGACCGCCGGTCCCGGCTGACCCCGGGGACCGACGACCGCCGCTCAGACCATCAGTCGGCAGAAGACCAGGCCTGCTCCTGGACGACGAGATCGCTCTCGATGGCGAACACACACCGGCCCTCGCCAAGGTCGAGCATCTCGATCAGGTCCGGGTCGATGTACAACTGCGAGCAGTCCTCGCACAGCCCGCCCGGGATCCCGAAGCACAACCGTTCGCTCCGGTCGGGCAACCGGAACGTCGTGTCGAAGCGGGTCGTGATCAGCCGGTGGCTGCAGGCCGGGCAGCGATCTCGTGAAGCGGACATGGCGCGATGCTAGGACGCACCACATTCGCGGCGGCATGACCCGACGGTACCCCCATGGGCGGTACCTGCGCGAGGCTCGGGCGCGCGGGAACCAGATCCTCAGCGCGCCTCGAAGGAGACCTGGAGCGCCCCGCCTGCATCACGGAGTTCCATTCGACCCGCCCGCGCCTCGAACGTGGTCGCAGCCTGCAGCGCCGCCAGGAACGCGTTCTCCTGGGTGTTGGCGGCCTCGTCCGCGCACAGGCGCTTGGTCGATGCCAATGGACCGATGGCGATGGAATTCCCGTCGACGACCGCGGCACCGTTGTACTGGTTGCAGCCGGCATCACCGGCGACCGTGCCGGCCGCGTCGAAGGTCGCCGTGGGGTCCGTCCCGTCCACGACGGACGCCACGCCCCCTGCCCCGTTGTTGATCCCGGTCGCATGCCAGGTGACACCTTCGAGGGCGGTGGGGGCGGCCGGAGCGTAGACGAGGATGGCCGCGCCGCCGTCGTCGAAGATCGTGAGCGAGTCCGGAGTCGCGGTATACGTCCGAGCGGCGGCCAGGTTGGCGAGAAAGGCCGCCTCGACCTCGCTCGCCGGCCCGACGCACGCCATCAGCGTCGTGGTCATCACCCCGAACGTGAGCTCCGCACCGGAAGCCGTGTAGCTGCCCTGGTACGAGTTGCAGCCGGCAGAGCCTCTGACGGTCGACGCGGGCGCCTGGAACTCGGCGTCCGCCGTCACGCCGGCGGGCACCTCCGTGGTGACGCCGTCGTGCTGATAGGCGGTCAAGACCCAGATCGGCCCGACCAGCTGGCCGCCGGTGCCCCCGCCGCTCAGCACGCTGCAGCCGACCAAGGAGGCGGCGATGACGATGGCTCCCACGATGACGGAACGCGTGCGCACGATCGATGGTCCT
>JAOUEG010000267.1 GCA_029858845.1 Chloroflexota bacterium
CGCTGACCCGGGATCGTAATCGCCGCGGTACTCGGATCCGTCGGCGAGCATGGCCCCGTAGGGACCGACCGATCCGGCCACCAGGAGCCCGGCTCCGTCCGTACCCGACTCGGCGGCGTATCGATCGCGCGCATCGCGCGCCAGCGTCACGCTGCGTCGGATGGCAGCGACGGCCTCGCGACCGTCCAGCCCGACGGCAGCGAAGCCGGGCAGTGTCGCCTGGTAGCTGGCCGTCGTCGCAACCGTCGCACCGGCGCGGAAGTAGGCAAGGTGCACGCCCAGGATGGCGCCCGGTTCGGTGAGCAGGAGGCGCGCCGACCAGAGTCGGTCGGCCAGGTCGTGACCGCGTGCCTCGAGTTCGGTGGCCATCCCACCGTCGAGCACGACGGTCATCGTCGCGTCGAGGAACGACGATGGCGACCGATCGCAACCAGGGTGAGGTCATCCGCAGGCTCGACATCCGAGCGGAACGACTGGATCGCATCACGGATCGCCGCGACCAGGTCGTGCGCGGAGCCGTCCCTCGCAGCCTCGATCGTCGCCAGGAGTCGTTCGTCGCCGAATCGCTCGCCGGTCGGATCGACCGTGTCGGTCGCGCCGTCGGTATAGAACAGCATCATGTCGCCGGGCAGCAGGGTGGCCTCGGTCTCCGGCGCCGCGAGGGACGCGAAGGCGCCGATCAGCGCGCCCGATTCCCCGACGGGTGCGACGGGGCTCCCGTCGGCCGGGACCAGCAGCGGAGGCTCGTGTCCGGCATTCGCGACGCGGATCCGCCCGCGCCCAGGCTCCAGGACCGCGCACACGGCCGTGACGAACAGCGTGGCCCGGCGCTCCCCGACGAGCACGCGATTCGTCCGGGCGAGCGCGTCGGCCGGACCGGACGCAGCGTTGAGGGCGGTATGGAGGACGGGTCGCGAGAACGCCATCAGGAGTGCCGCGTCGAGGCCCTTGCCGGTGACATCGGCGACGGCGATCGCCAGCGGATGGCCGCGGCGCTGCAAGCGGAACAACTCGAAGAAGTCGCCACCGATGTCGCGCGCCGCCGCGTAGTGGCTGGCGAGATCGTAGCCACGCACGTCGGGTGCGACGAGGGAGACGAAGCTCCGTTGCTGCCGGCGACCCTTGGCGAGCTCCCTGGCATCGGTGCCGAGCGTTTCGGCGACGGCCAGCGAGCGCTCTTCCTCAAGGGCACGGCGCGTCGCGTCGTGTGAGCGCCCCTCGGTCAGCAGTTCGCCGAGTGCGATCGCGAGTGACTCGATCGCGGCAGGGAGGGGGTGGCCGGCCGGCGCCGGACCCTGCGCCACGACCCGAAAGGCGACCGCCCCGTCGATCACGACGTCCGCGCTGATGCGCCCCTGCGCCTCGGTGACCGCCCGGTCGGCCTGTGAGCCTGCGACGACCCTGCCCGCGGGGTCCTCGATCGCGATCGACCAGCCGCCCGGATCGGCCAACCAGGGGGCGATGATCGGTTCGAGGCGCGCGCGGCCAAGGCCCGGGGCTCTGCCTGCGCCCTCCGGCGCCAAGTCGGCGGTCAGAACGCCGCGAGCGCGGCCGCTCGATCTGCGTGGGCCGGGAACAGGCCGCCGAGACCGGTCCGATCCAGCACCTTCTGGACCCCTTCCTGCGTGCCGCACACCTGGACGTTGGAGACGGTCGCCCCCGCGTCCACGTCCTCGTTGATCGCACGGAGGGCCGCGTAGCCATACTCGGGATCCGGTGGAGCGTCGCCCTGCATCAGCCGCAGGCTGGTATGCAGCGCGACGAGGCCAGCGCTGGAGATGAAGCTGAGGTCGGTCAGATCGAGCAGCAGGTGGCGGCCGCCGGCATCGTAGATGCCCTGGACCGTATCGATGACGTGCTGGTAGTTGGTGCCGTCCAGCTCGCCGTCGAGCGTCACGATGGTGACCGGCACTCGGCCTGCGGCCTGTTCGACGGTGGTCTGCAGCGCCATCTATGCATCCTCCTTGGGTCGCCGGTCCAGAGAGCGGGTCATCGTCAGCATGTTGCCGCCGTCGGCGCGTCGCCGATAGTCTAGGGCGTCGGTCGCCAGTCGGATGAGGTGGATTCCCATCCCGCCCGGTCCGCGGACCGTTGCCGGGACGTCCATGTCGGGCTCGGGAGCGACCGTCGGATCGAACCACGGCGCCCCGTCCTCCAGGGTGACGACGATATCGGGTCCGTCGATGGCCACATGGAGTTCGAGCCAACCTGGTGCGCCGGCATAGCCGTGGACGATCGCGTTGGCGGCCGCCTCGTCGACGGCCTGGACGAGATCATCGACGGCGTCCCGGGTGGCGCCGCCGGCTGTCGCGGCCTCACGGACCAGGGATCGCAGCTCGGCCAGTCGCTCAAGCTCGGCCGGGATCCGGTGACGCCATTCCGGCTGGGTCAGCATGCTGCGGTCATCGGCGGTCCATGGGTGGCGATCGCTCAGGCTCGCTCAGTGCTGCCGGACGTAGTCGGCGCGGCTGCGCTTGACGAAGCGTCCGTGACCCTTGCGTCCGGTGAACGTCCCGTCCCTGACGATGACGGACCCGCGCGACAGGACGACGTCGCTGGCTCCCTGGACGGTCCGACCCTCGTAGCACGAGTAGTCCACGTCCATGTGGTGGGTCGCGGCCGAGATCGTCCGCTTGCGGTTGGGGTCGTAGATGACCAGGTCCGCGTCCGCTCCGACGCTGACGGAGCCCTTGCGCGGGTACATGCCGAACAGTTTCGCGGGCGCGGTGGAGATGATCTCCACCCAGCGCTGTGGGGAGATCCGCCCGCTCACGACGCCGCCATCGTGGAGGAGGTCCACCCGATCCTCCACGCCCGGCAGGCCGTTGGGGACCTTGCGGAAGTCCCCTCGCCCGAGCTCCTTCTGGCCGTGGAAGTCGAACGGGCAGTGGTCCGTCGCCACGAGCTGGAGGTCATCCTTGACGAGGCCATTCCAGAGCACTTCCCAGTCCGCTTTCGGGCGCAGCGGCGGCGAGCAGACGAACTTGGCGCCCTCGAACCCATTGCCCATGTCATCGAGCGACAGGAAGAGGTACTGCGGACAGGTCTCGGCGAAGGCCTTGGTGCCCCGGTCTCGGGCGGCCTGGACTTCGACCAGTGCCTCGGCCGAGGAGAGATGGACGATGTAGACGGGGGCCTCGGCGGCCTCGGCCAGGCGGATGACCCGATTGGTGGCCTCACCCTCGAAGACGGCCTTGCGTGCCAGGCCGTGGCCGATCGGATCGGTCGTGCCGGCCTCCACGGTCTGGGCCGCCACGATGTCGATGGCGAGGCCGTTCTCCGCGTGCATCATGATCAGGCCGCCGTTCCTGGCGGTCTGCTGCATGGCTCGGAAGATGGCGCCGTCGTCGCTGAAGAAGACGCCCGGATAGGCCGTGAACAGCTTGAAGTCGGGCACCCCTTCGTCGACCAGGGCGTCCATCTCCTTGAGCGTGTCGTCGGTCACGTCGCTCATGATCATGTGGAATCCGTAGTCGGCGACCGCGTTTCCCTCCGCCTTCTCGTGCCACGTGTCGAGGCCGTCGCGGAGGGATCCC
>JAOUEG010000268.1 GCA_029858845.1 Chloroflexota bacterium
TTCCGCGGCTTCGGCGTACCGCAGACGGCCATCGCCGGCGAGGCGCTCGTGGACGACCTGGCTGAGCGACTCGGCATGGACCGGCTGGAGATCCGCCTGCGCAATGCGCTGCGGGTCGGTTCAACGACTGCGACCGGCCAGGTCCTGGCGGCAAGCGCGGGCCTGGGCGCCTGCCTCGAGGCGTTGCGGCCGGCCTGGGCGAGGGCGACGGCAGAGGCCGCCGCGTTGGCCGCCGTTTCGTCGACCGGCGGGACGCCTGTTCGCCGGGGCGTCGGCATCGGCGCCATGTGGTACGGCATCGGGAATACGTCGCTGACGAATCCGTCCACCATCCGGATCGGCCTGCGCCGAGACGGGATGTTCGTCGTCTTCAGCGGCGCACAGGACATCGGACAGGGCTCGGACACGATCGTGGCGCAGATCGCGGCGGACACCCTGGATGTGCCGCTTGACAGGGTGACGCTGGTCACGGGCGACACAGATCGGACGCCGGACGCGGGCAAGACCTCCGCCTCTCGTCAGACCTTCGTCACGGGCAACGCCACGATGCGGGCGGCTCGGGAGTTGCTGCGAGCGATCGAACTCGCAGGGCCCGATCTCGGGCTGCTTCCCGCGGGCGAGGACGGCTGCATCCTGACCGGGAGCGGCACGTACGACCCGCGTACCAGCCCGCTTGACGGGGACGGCCAGGGCATCCCCTACGAGACGTATGGCTTCGGTGCCCAGATCGCCGAGGTCGACGTGGACATGGAGCTCGGCACCACCATCGTTCGTCGGATCATCGCCGCCCATGATGTCGGCCGCGCCATCAACCCGATGCTGGTCGAGGGGCAGATCCACGGCGGGATCGCGCAGGGGCTCGGTCTTGCCCTCATGGAGGAGTATCGGGCCGGCATCACGGACAACCTGCACGACTACCTCATCCCGACGATCGGCGACGTGCCCGCCATCGAGTGCCTCCTCATCGAGGACCCGGAGCCGGCCGGCCCGTACGGCGCCAAGGGGGTGGGGGAGCCGGCGCTCATCCCCACCGCCCCGGCGATCCTGGGCGCCATCCGCGATGCGATCGGGGTCCGTATCGACCGCGTGCCGGCCACGCCGGCACGCGTACTGGAGGCGATCAGTCGATCTCGAACACGACCGTGACGGTGGCCTGCACGTCCTGCGTGCCGGGCTGGACCGGGGTGGCCGCTTCGTCGCGCGCCGCCTCGACCCCGTAGTACGGCCCCGGGTAGTACACGGACGCCTCTGACATCGAGACCACGCCCTTCAGCGTGACGCCGGCTGCGGAGGCCATCGCCTGGGCGCTGACCCGGGCCTTGGCGATCGCATCGGCCCTGGCGTCGTTCATCGCTGCTGCCGGGTCATCCACCTCGAACCACAGCCCGTTGACGTCGGTCGCGCCCTTGGAGGTCGCGGTATCGATGACGTCGCCGGCCTTGTCGAGATCGCGCACCGTGACCTGGAGCTGCTCGCTCATCCGGTACCCGACGATCTTGGGTGGGTTGCTCTCGTTGTACTGGGGGCTCAGGTCGACGGACGTCGTCTTGAGGTCCTTCTCGTCGATTCCCAACTCCTTGACACCGGCGATGATGGCGTTCATGGCCGTGCCCGCGGCGTCGCGGGCCGCCTTCACGCTCGCCTTGGTGACGCTGACACCGACGGTCACCCGGGCGACGTCCGGGACGAGCGTGACCGATCCCGTCGCGGAGACGGTGATGCTGTGGAGTGGTGGCTGGCCATCCGTCGCCGGTGCACCTGCCGTCGTCCCCGGCCGGACAGCGAGCGCGGCGAAGGCGACGACCAGGGCACCGAGCGCGAGTGCGCCCGCGGCTCGGACCGGTGCGTTCATGGGTGGACTCCCTTCGGTTTCGTGGCGCGGTGCCTCGATGTGGGAGGCATCCACCGCGTAGACGGCAGCGGGCCACCGCGAGTTCCCAACTTGTGACCCCTGGCCCTCTCGCCACCGGCGAAAGCGCACTTGCTGCCGCCACCGGTGCCGCCGGATGGTGGTCACGCCATGGCTCATGCGACCGCCCGCGGTGCCTACCAGCAGCTGACCGACCGTTTGAACCGATTTCCCCAGGGCGCGCCGCCGTCAGAGCTGCTCTATCGCATCCTCGGCTTGCTGATGAGCGAGCGTGAGGCGGGCCTGCTGGCCCAGGTCCCGATCCGGCCATTCCATGCCAGGAAGGCGGCCCGGATCTGGGGCGTGAGCGTCGGTGAGGCGCGGAAGATCCTGGACGGCCTCGCGTCGCGAGCGATCCTGCTGGACGTGGAGACCGGGGGAGGCACCGTTTACGTCCTGCCGCCCCCGATGGCCGGATTCTTCGAGTTCTCGATGATGCGCGTGCGCGACGACGTCGACCAGCACCTGCTGAGCGAGCTGTTGTACGAGTACATCACGGTCGAGGACGACTTCATCGTGGACCTCTTCACGACGGGCCAGACCCAGCTCGGCCGGGTCTTCGTGAACGAGCGGGCGCTCGCGGCTGCGGAGGAGCGCCGGCGGCTCGGTGCGAGCAGGCCCTCCCACGGCGTCCCGTCCGCGACCTGTCCGCTCACGGTCCTCGACTACGAACGAGCCAGCGAGGTCATCCAGACCTCCGAGCACATGGGCGTGGGGGTGTGCTACTGCCGCCACAAGATGGAGCACGTCGGCCGGGCATGCGCTGCGCCCCGGGACATCTGCATGACGTTCGGCGGGACAGCGGACTCCCTGATCCGGCACGGATATGCGCGCCGGGTGGATCGGGTCGAGGGCATGGACCTGCTCGCGGAGGCGTACGAGAACAACCTGGTGCAGTTCGGCGAGAACGTCCAGAACGGGGTCGCCTTCATCTGCAACTGCTGCGGCTGCTGCTGCGAGGCCATGATCGCTGCGCGCCGATTCGGGATGCAGGACCCGGTCTACACGACCAACTTCGTGCCGCACATTGACGCGGCCGCGTGCAATGGCTGCGGCAAGTGCGCTGACGTCTGCCCGGTCGAGGCGATGACGCTCGTGTCCGCCAACGATCCCCACAAGCCGAGGAAGCGACGGGCAAACCTGGACGCCGGGATCTGCCTCGGATGCGGCGTGTGCACCCGCGTCTGCCCGAAGGATGCGCTCTGGCTGGAGCCGCGGCCGGAACGGGTCATCACCCCGGTGGACACGCTGCATCGCACCGTCCTGATGGCGATCGAGCGCGGGCGGCTGCAGGATTGCATCTTCGACAACCGAGCGCTCCTCAGCCACCGCGCGATGGCCGCCATCCTCGGCGTGATCCTGCGTCTGCCACCGCTCAAGCAGGCGCTGGCGACCGAGCAGATGCGATCGCGGTACCTCGTGCGCCTGCTGGAGCACGTGACACCCTGACGGGCATCGATCCAATCCGATGCCCGACCCTCCACCAATTGACCGGTGAAGGGAGGCGTGGATGGGTGCCATGCAACGGATCAGCGGCTTGATCGAGGGGACGGTCGCCCGAACCGATCGGATGGGTCTTATCGAGGTCCGGGGCCGCAGGACCGGTCGCCA
>JAOUEG010000269.1 GCA_029858845.1 Chloroflexota bacterium
ACCGTCGGGACGGGTACCGACGAGAGCGGAGCAGAGGTCGGAAGCGGCACCGCTTTGACCGAGGACGCTGCGGCCACGGCGACGTCGTCCGGTCCCGACGTGCTGATCATCGTCGCCGGCACGTTGCTGGTCACGGGCATGGCCCTCTTCGGCCTGCGCTGGAGCGGGCGCCGCCTGGCTTCCCGCTGACCGCTCTGGACATCTGACGCCCCGCGGACGCCCGTGTCCCGCGCTCCGCGGGGCGATGGGTACACTCTCGGTCTGACGTCGAGGTCCTGTCCGCTCGGTTGCGGACGGCCGCGCTGATCCGACCCGAGGCCTGCCGATGGAACGCCTGATGCTGCTCGATGGCAACGGGCTCATCTACCGCGGATATTTCGCGCTCCCGCCCCTGACCACGTCCAAGGGCGAGCTCGTCAATGCGGTGTTCGGGTTCTGCTCGATCGTGCTGCGCGGCATCCAGGACCTCAGGCCCGACTACGTCGCGGTCGCCTTCGATCTGTCCGGACCGACGTTCCGGCACGAGCAGTACGCCGAGTACAAGGCGACCCGCCAACGGATGCCGGACGACCTCCGCGACCAGTTCCCGAAGGTCCGCGATGTGGTCGCGGCGCTGCGAATCCCCGTCTACGAACTGGCCGGCTACGAGGCCGACGATGTGATCGGAACGCTGACGGTCGAAGCGGAACGCCGCGACCTGGACACGACGATCGTCACCGGGGACCTGGACATGCTCCAGCTCGTGACCGACCACACCCGGCTGATGACGACTCGCTCGGGCGTCGAGAACACGATCCTGTACGACCCGGCGCGGATCCGGGACCGATTCGAGCTCGTTCCCGGCCAGATGATCGACTACAAGGCTCTCAAGGGCGACCCGACGGACAATATCCCGGGCGTGCCCGGGGTGGGGGAGAAGACGGCCGCCAAGTTGATCCGCGAATTCGGGACGCTGGACGCGTTGTACGAACGGATCGCCGACGTCAAGCCGGACAGGCTGCGCGAGAAGCTCATCGAGCATCGCGAGGCGGTCTTTCTGGGTCGTGACCTGTCGACGATCGTTCGGGATCTGCCCGTCTCGCTGGATCTCGAGGCGGCCCGCCTGCGCGACTACGATCGCGAGACGGTGATCCGGCTGTTCCGCGAATTCGAGTTCCGGTCACTGATCGAGCGTCTTCCGCCGATGACGGGCGAGAGCGCCGCCGAAACGGCGGAGGCGCTTCGAGGTGTCGCGGCCGACGGCTCCGTCCCGGCGGCGCGGGTCGCCGGCCAGGCTCGGCCGAGTGGCTGGGGCCCGGGGAAGGTCAGCCGGCCGACGGCCGAGCCCGGAAGCCTGCAGCTGTCGCTCGATTTCGACGCCGTTCCCGCTGGTGCCGGTGCCCCGGCAACGGCACCCGGGGCCGCTGCCGCGACCGTCGCGACCGCTGCGACGGCAGGGGACCAAGCGTCCGACGACCTTCCGTCCGCGCTGGCCGCGATCATCGCGAATCCGGATCGCATCGAGATGATCCGCGGCGAGCGGATCGCATCGCTGGAACCGTGGCTCGCGGCGCAGGCCGCCGTCGGCGTCGCCCTCGTCGCCGACGACCCGCGGCCACGTCGAGGCGCGGCGCTCGCCTTCGCTGTTGCCGGAACGGACGGACGCGTGATCGCGACGGAAGGCCCGGAGGATGCCACGACCCTGCGAGACCTCGTGCAGCGCGTCGGCACGCCGCTGGTCGGACACGAGGTCAAGCCCGTCCTCGTCGCCCGCTTCGCCGATGAGCCCGGCGCCGAAGCGACCGCGGTGGCGTTCGACACCCAGATCGCGGCCTACGTCCTGAATGCGTCACTGCGCAGCCAGACCATCGCGGACGTCTTGGCCGAGCAGCTGGATCTCATCCTCCCCCCCGTCTCGGAGCTGACCTATCCGGCGCGCGTCGGTCTGGAGGCGCTTGCCGCCCTGGCCGTGCGAGAGCCCCTGCGGCGGCGACTCGCCGAGGAGGGGCTCGACCGCCTGTACGCCGAGATCGAACAACCGCTGATCGGCGTCCTGGCCCGGATGGAGGCCGCGGGGGTGGCCCTCGATCTCGAGGCACTGCGCGTTCTGGCCGACGAGTTCGCCGGCGAGATCGAGCGTCTGGAACGGGAGATCCATGCGGACGTCGGTCACGAGTTCAACCTCGGCAGCCCCAAGCAGCTCGAGCAGGTCCTCTTCTTCGAGTTGAACCTGCCCAAGGGCAAGCGCACCAAGACCGGCTACTCGACGGACGCATCGGTCCTGGAGGATCTGCGCTCGGCCCACCCGATGGTGGACAAGCTGCTCGAGTGGCGCGTCTACACGAAGTTGCGCTCGACCTACGTGGAGGCGCTCCCGGCCCTGCTCGCCGCGGACGGTCGCCTCCACACGACCTTCCACCAGGCGGTCGCCGCCACGGGACGGCTCTCCTCGTCGGATCCGAATCTCCAGAACATCCCGATCCGGACGCCGCTCGGCCGGCGGATCCGACGGGCGTTCGTGGCCGGTGAGCCAAACCTCACCCTCGTTGCCGCCGATTACAGCCAGATCGAGCTCCGCATCCTCGCTCACGTCTCGGGCGACGAGCACCTCAAGGACGCGTTCGCACGCAAGGCGGACCTTCACCGCGAGACCGCGGCCCGCGTCCTCCACAAGGATCCGGCAGAGGTCACGGTCGGGGAACGCTCGATGGCCAAGATGGTCAATTTCGGGATCGCCTACGGGCTGTCGGATTTCGGCCTGTCGTCGCGGGCCAACATCCCGCGGGCGGAGGCCCAGGAATTCATCAACACGTACTTCGCGACCTACTCCGGGATCAGCTACTACATGCTCGCGATCAAGGAGCAGGCGCGCACCCAGGGGTACGTGACGACGCTCCTGGGTCGCAAACGCCAGATCCCCGAGCTCGCGGCTCGGAACCCGACCCTCCGAGCCGCCGGCGAGCGGATGGCGATCAACATGCCGATCCAGGGCACGGCGGCGGACATCGTCAAGATCGCGATGATCCGCTTGGAGGAGCGTCTCCGCGACGGCGGTTTCAAGGCTCGGATGCTGCTGCAGGTTCATGACGAGATCCTGCTGGAGGTCCCGCGCGACGAGGTGGACCGCCTCGTTCCCGTCCTCCGCGACACGATGGAATCGGCGCTGCCGCTCGCCGTACCGCTGACCGTGGATGTGAAGGTCGGCGACGACTGGGAGTCGATGGCCCCGCTGACCCGCGAGGATGCTGTCGCCGCCGAAGCGGCCGAGGCCCCGGACCTGGGGCTCCCGGTCGCGCCTCCGCTCGCGTAGACCGGGACCAGATGCCGGAACTCCCCGAGGTCGAGACCGTGGCACGCGATCTGCGGCCGCGCCTGCTGGGCGCGCGGATCGTCGGTGCCCGGTGCTCATGGGCCAGGACCCTGCGCACACACGATCCGGAGGCGTTCTCGGAGGTGATAGGGGGACGGACCGTGGTCGCCGTCGACCGGCGGGCCAAGCAGGTCGTGGTGGACCTGTCCGGCGGGG